>JAZQUC010000108.1:0-5170 GCA_045631075.1 Candidatus Fimenecus sp.
TAACATCAGGAAGAATGTACTGTGTAAGAATGTTATATGCAAAAATAACTATACAAACACCGATAACGAGATTTGTAAGAACCTTTGAAAGCTGTTCAAGCTTGATTTCAAGTGGAGTTTTGCCTTCTTCTGCAAGGGTAATAGCATTAGCAATTTTACCCATTTCAGTATCCATACCTGTTGCTACAACAACTGCTTTACCACGACCATAAACGAGAGTTGAGCCCATATATGCCATATTCTTACGGTCACCAAGAGCGACTTCGTCATCACCCTTTTTACCCATAAGAGCATTTACAAGCTTTGTAACGGGAACAGATTCACCAGTAAGTGCTGCTTCCTCGATTTTCATACTTGCACACTCAAAAATACGGCAGTCAGCAGGAATAGCATCACCAGCATCAAGAAGAATAACGTCACCGACAACCAAATCTTCACTCTTAACAGTCACAACCTGACCATCACGAAGAACTTTTGTTGTAGCAGCAGACATTTTCTGTAATGCTTCAACTGCTTTTTCAGCCTTACTTTCCTGAAGAACACCAAGGATTGCGTTGATAAGAACAACAACAAGGATGATAATTGAGTCTGTTGGAACATACATACCCGCTGCAGGGTCATGTTCAACAAATTCTGTTATAGCAGAAATAACAGCTGCTATAAGAAGAATAATAATCATCGGGTCCTTAAGCTGGTCAATAAAACGAGAAAGCATTGACGCTTTCTTTGCCTCTGCCAACTTGTTTTTTCCGTTTGCCAGGAGTCGCTTTTCAGCTTCAGCAGTTGTAAGACCAGCTTCGCTACTCTTTACCTCTGCAAAAACATCAGCGACTTCATGAAGATAATGCTTCATTAAAACACCTCTTTTTATTTCTTTTGCTTTCGCAATAAATTTATGCAACATTCAAAAAGACCCTCAGCAATTTCTATTGCCGAAGGTCTTGCTTCCTGAAATAACAGGTACGATAACCAGTCAGATATTCTGACGACTGTTGACTACCGTAAATTAGCTACTCCCCTTAGGTTTTACTGTATTTTAGTATATCATCTACGGTATTTTTTGTCAATAACGGTCATTCTTTTTCATTTTTATTTACAATTTGCTCATATATGAACACAGCGAAAAGAACAAACAGTACCGTAATAAATATTTTTAATGGCACAAGATGTGTCATAGTCGCCTTGAAATATTCGTTTGCAGGTGCTGAAAGTTTTATTGGAAAGAAGATATAGCTTAATGCAACCCAAGTAATGACTGCTGTTACAGTACTTATCAGCACACTATAAAACTTCTTCATTTCCACTTCATCTCCATTCTGCTGTCTGGATAGAGTCAATTTCTTTATTAATTGTAAGGTCATATGCTTTTACATATGTTCCTTTGCCATAGCAATTATTCACAACATAGAAGGTATTTTCAACATACGTTGCACCCATAATCTGTGATTCTGTGTCCCCTACTCTTAATCGTGTTACTTCACAAAGCCCATCTGCTGTAAGCTTATATCGGATATAATAGTCACCACTTGGTTTTATATCACCACTATTTACATAGTAGTCGATTGTGAAAGGAACTGCAAATTCATTGTCTGAAAGTTTTACATATACTTTGTGATTGTATGAAACAGGTGTATAACAGTACGCACCACCTGACACTTTAAGCACAGAGTTTTCCTTTGGTTCGTAAGGATTTGAAACATCGAAAAGTGAAACCTTACAGTCACCGTTTTCGCCAGTCATTGTGCCATCACGACCCACACCCACAAGAAGATTTGCTGTAATCGGATGAAGATATTCAGAAAAACCAGGTATTTTAAGCTCACCCTTTACTGTCGGATTTTCAGGGTCATTCAAATCAATTACAAACAATGGGTCAGTCTGTCTAAATGTTACAACATAAGCCATATTGCCTACAAAACGGACTGATTTAATCATTTCACCTTTTGCCATATCCTCAACTTCACCAACAATCTGCATATTGTTGTTGAGAATATAAAGGTTATTCACTCTGTCGTTAATATTCATTGAAACGCTGTCACCGTCAACAGTTACCTTGTTAAAGGTTGTTGCAATACGGAAATATTCACCGTCATAGCTCATTGAGAACTGATTATTGATATATCCGTTTACTTTGCCTTCAGCCATATGCTTTACGCCTGAATCTGTATATTCAAAACGGTATATTTTTGTGATTTCCTGATATTTTTCGTCAGTTGCACTCTCACAAAGGAACAAGCCCTTTGATGATGCATAAAGATTGCCACACTCACCTAAAATTGCTGTGCTTTCTGGCTTTTCATTCTCACTTATATCAAGAGTTGTAATAACTGCATAGGTTGTTGACTTGCTTTCTTCAACAAGATAAATGCTGTCAGCAGGAATCTTTTCACAAGTATCATCAACTGTGATTTCAGGAATACACATATTACGGTAATCATCATGATACACATTGACACGATAGGTGCTTATTGCATAAAGCTTTGTGCCAATCATTCGTGAATTATCATAACCACCCTGCTGTGAATACTCATTAACAAGCTTTGGTGCTTTTCGGTCAGAAATGTTATACACCTTTACGAAAGTATCATGTTCAATATATGCAAGAGAATCATATACTTTGTAATTTTCATTTGTTTCTGTTCTGTGCTCTGTCTGAAGATGTCCTACAACAACGAGCTTATCATCAACAATGTAAATTTCTTCTGCCACTTCATTATCCTTTAAATCAATCTGTGATGCTTCCACCATTTTTTCGCCTGTTACATCAACAATGGAGATTGATTTGTTACTATCGGCATTTGCAATATAAAGATAGTTTCCGTCAGTTTTGATAATGTCACCTTCGTCAACATCTTTTTCCTGTGTATTTGTTGTGCCGTAATCCTTATCTATTGAGCTGTTTATATCAGTTGAAGTTGAACTACCATTCATAGCACCTGGTGCTGATTCAGGAACTGCCGTATTACCTGCAACAGCATCGTCACTTGTCGCACCATTTTCAACATAAATTTCGGCTTCACCATCTGCATAAAAGAAATTATCAAAAAAGTTGTTTTTCTTATATTCTTTATGAAGCTTGTCAAATTTTTCATAAATTTTATCATAGGATTGATACTGCATAACTTCAGTTTTGTCACCGTTGTTCTGTACAGGCAGGTCTTTTTGCTGAGAGTTCATATATATGCCTACAATACCAATAACAAGAAACAAAGATGCTACCATTGGCACAAGTTTTTTTGCCTTATTCTTTTTCTTTGGAAGTTCAATGATTTCTGCCTTTGAATTGTCGATACTATCAAGAATGTTGTCTTTGCTTAAATTTTCAGGTAATTTTACCTGTATTTGCTTATCTAAAAAATCTTTTGTTTTTCTGCTCATTACTCTAACTCCTTTCTGAGTTGTGACAAAGCTCGTCGAAGCTTTGTCCGTACTGTGGCTGACGGCAAATTCATAATCTTGCCGATTTCGTGTGATTTAAACCCACCAACCACAGACAAAAGCACGATTTCTTTTGAAATGTCGTTCAGTTTATCAAGTGCTTCACGGACAGGAATGGAAAATTCAATTTCACTATCCGTATAGCCTGTATCTTCAAACTCAACTATGTAATTATTTTTTGAAAGGACCTTTTTACAAGTATTGGAAAGGGCTGAAAAAAGGTATGCTTTGAATTTTTCGGGATTTTTTAGGGAGTACATACTTTTAAAGACCGCCACCGCAGTCTCCTGCACAGCGTCCTGTGCGTCATATGTGTTTTTGCAGATACCAAGTGCAAACCGATACATATCGAGAGCGTATTTTTCATACAACTGCCCATAGGCATCTTTATCACCTGACATTGCAGATAAAACAATATTGTTCATTTCTTTACTCATTGTCATACCTCCCTACTTTTTACTGTCTGTTTTGCCCTTTCATAATATAAGAGTAACAAATTTGCGTTTTTGTTTCAACTTTTTGGAAAAATTTTTATTTGTTGAAAATTTCTGCAGTTTAATTTATAATTATTTCATTAAACAAAAGGATTTTTCTAAAAATGAAGCGTTCAACGAAAATATTTATAATTTTTCTTGTAATATTTCTTGTTCTTTGTCACATTGATTTTAGACCTTGGTTTTATGAGAAACAAAAGGAATACATTAATCGTATTGACGAAACAAGAAAGGAATACAACATCGGCTCTTGCTATAATATGCAGGATGATTTGTGCTACTATATAATTTTTATTGACGATAACGAAAGCCAATGGAACGACAACGACAAAACTGAATTTGTTGAAAAGAAGTTTTTGCCGTCTATCAGCTATTTGTCAAATCAAAGCTCAACATATAATACAACCATAAAAACTGATTACAAAATTTGTGAAAAATCAGCAACATATAAAGGCAACATTGAATCGGAAGTAGTTGAAAACGGTGCTCAGTATGATATTTTTACACAGGTTGCATCTTCACTCGGTTACGAATCACCAAAAAAAATGAACAACTCATTGAAAAAAGAATTGAGTGCAAAGCAAGTGGCATATCTTTTTGTTGTCGACAAGGAAGGTCGTTCATATAAGCTTTCACATTCAGAGTCAAATATTGAAAGAAAAACGGAATTCTGTGTTTTCTTTTCACAATCAATCGGTTACAGTGATACAACCTGCTATTCAACAATAGCACATGAAATACTTCACCTTTTCGGTGCAGAAGATTATTATGACCCTTATGGTAATTATCCCGAAAGAGAAAAGCTTGCAAAAGAACTTTTTCCCAACGATATTATGTTTGGCACAGTTACGGATGTAAATGAAGTGCATATAGGTAATTACACAGCATATTCCGTTGGTTGGATTAATGAATTGCCCGAAGAATGTAATGTGGAAGAATGGTGGAAGTAAAAACAGATAAACACATTTAGCGAGGAGTAAAATCCTCGCTTTTTTGTTTATATTTCGTTAGATTGGAGTTTATTGGAGAAATGCAAAATGCAGAATTCAGAATGCAGAATTAAGGAAGTCGGAGGCCAAGCGGTCTTAGGAAGACAATGACTAGACCCAACTCCTTGGCTCACAGAACGACATGGCTACGATCCGACTTGTAAAATCCTCGCTTTTTTGTTTATATTTCGTTAGATTGGAGTTTATTGGAGAAATGCAAAATGCAGAATTCAGAATGCAGAATTAAGG
>JAZQUC010000109.1:0-3338 GCA_045631075.1 Candidatus Fimenecus sp.
TGGAATGTAGGGGCAGGTCTCTGTGCCTGCCCGTAAGTTTATCTGTTAACCACGGGCGAGCACGGAGACTCGTCCCTACAAGGAAACCGATTTGGTATGTCGTAGGGGCTGACGACTCGGCAGCCCGCAATAAGTGAACAGATAAACCAAAAATGGGACGCCGAGGTCGTCGTCCCCTACATTTGCGATTTATATTAATGAACAATCATCCCGATAAATTATAATTTGAAGCATTACAAAAAATGGCGGGGTCAAGACCCCGCCCTACTGTATAACTAATTAATTATTCACTTAATGGGAATTTGAGAAGGACTTTGAACAAGTCACCGTCAATCTGAATTTCAAGATTACCCTTTTGTATTTCTGTCAGGCTTTTTGCAATTGAAAGTCCAAGTCCACTACCCTCTGTATTTCTTGAACTGTCACCACGAACAAATCGTTCCATAAGCTCGTCGCCTGAAATATTAAGAGGCTCTTTTGAGATGTTACGGAAACTAATTTCCGCAAACTTTCCGTTTTGTTTCGCATCCACATAAACTCGTGTGCCTGACTGTGCATATTTTGCGATATTATTAAGCACATTATCAAAAACACGCCACATATGACGATTATCAGCCATTACAAGTAATGATTCTTCATTTTTATTAAGTATAACCTGAAGATTATTCTTTTCAAATCGTTCTTCATATTCGCCAAGTGCCTGCGACAACAAAATACCAAGCTCAAACTTCATAAGATTTACACTTATGTTGCCTGTTGATACCTTTGATGCTTCCATTAAATCGTCAATAAGCTTTTTAAGTCTTGATGATTGACGAGAAAGAACATCAATATATTCCTTTGCAGTTTCGTTGTCGATTTCTTCTTTTTCAAGCAAATCAACATAGTTGATAATTGATGTTAAAGGAGTTTTTATATCGTGAGAAACGTTTGTAATAAGTTCAGTTTTAAAGCGTTCTGATTTCATTTGCTCTGCAACTGCTTTTTGGATACCGTCACTTATATTATTGATGTTTTCTGCATGGTCCTTCAAATCAAGAAAAAGATGTTTTGTATCGATTTTGTTATACACATTACCATTTGCAATATCTTCTGTGGTGTTTTTGATGTCTTTCAGAAGAATTGAAACCAAGATAATACCTACACAAAGGATACAATTTAAAATAAATGTTGCAGGCCACCAATAACCCCAATCAATTGTAAAAAGTAAAAATTCAAAAAGCATTATGGCAACTGCAACCACAACAACCTTCCAGACCATAGGGATTTTACGAATTAACATCCAGTTGTGTTTATTAAAATTTACAAAGCCTTTCCACACATGCTTCAAAATCTTCCAAATTAAAACTAATAATTTATAAATAAAAGTTGATTTAATGAAAGTAGATGTTTTAAAGCGTACTGACATTGTCATTAAAAGAATTGCAAGTAAACTGAAATCAAGAAGAATAGCAAAAATGCAAACTCCAATTAAAAATGGTACAAATTCATAAAGCACTTCACTATATCCTGACTGCCACCAATCAGCCATGCTTCCATAAAGAGTCAGACATCCACCAAGAAGTAAAAATGTTAAACCACTATAAACAGCTATTAAAATATCCACAGGAAATTTATCGAATTTTGAAATTACAACATTATCAGACTTCTCGTTATGACCTGCAATACGAAGAAGAATTATGAAAAGTACAAAAGACAATATTGATGAAACTGCTGTAGCAATATAGAATTTTGTTTCTTTTTCAACAATCCAGTCATAGAACATATCTAAATAATAAATATGGTCTTTCACACTTGGATTTTCCACATATCCAATTGTAACTTCGTAAGATTTATCATCATAATATTTTAATCTATCCTGAGTAGGTATAGAATCAAACGCACCAGCCAAAGTCATACTCAAATTTTTGGGCTTCTCATTTTCAATTGGTGCACTTGTTTCCTCTTCTGCATACGATTCATTCGGTAGAGTTGTGTTTTCTTCTTCAATCTTATCATCATTATTTCTGTATTCTTTTTTTAATACATAAAATGTTTTTCCGAAAGTAACCTTAAAGTCTAACGACGAACCACCAATATCGGAATATGCCACATCCCCATTCTCATCTTTAATTTCAAAAACAATATTATCCGAAAAAGAAGGATAATATAATCCGTCGTTTTCTCCGAACAAAGCATTACTTCGCAAACTTTCTTCATAAGAATCGCATATTCTGTACTCATATCGCCACATAAATGTTTCAAGGAATGAATCCTTATTTTCTTCTAACTCCTGCTTTTTCGCTAAAAATGCATAAGACTCATAACCAAAGGCAATACAAACACCTGACAATACCAATGTTGTCATTGTTACTGCAAAGAGAATAATTGCGATGCATTTAACCAAGAAACTGTTTTTCATTTCATTACACCTCTTTCATCTTATACCCCTGTCCCCATACGACTTTTAAATAGCGCGGTTCAGCAGGGTTGATTTCGATTTTTTCACGGAGATGTCTTATATGTACTGCAACTGTGCTTTCTGCACCATAAGGGTTATCTTTCCAGACTTTAGAGTATATTTCACGCGGTGAAAAGACTTTTCCAGGTGATTTCATAAGCAAATGCAGAATGTCATATTCTGTTGGTGTCAATGAAACAGGTTCACCGTCAACTGTCACCTTTTTGGCTGTGTCATCAAGCTCAATTCCACCTATGCAGATGTTCTTTTCATTGACCTTTCCACCGCCAAGCATCATATAACGACGAAGCTGTGACTTCACTCTCGCCATAAGCTCAACAGGGTTAAAAGGCTTTGTAACATAGTCATCAGCACCGATATTAAGACCCAGAATTTTATCGGTATCTTCACCTTTTGCTGTAAGCAGAATTACAGGAATATTACTTTGCTCACGGATTTTCACCATCGCCGTTATACCATCCATTTGTGGCATCATAATATCCATAATTATAAGGTGAATTTCTTCTGATTCTACTTTTTCAATCGCCTCTTTACCGTTATAGGCAAGAATAGTGTTGTACCCCTCTGATTTCAAGTAAATGTCGAGAGCATTTACAATGTCCTTTTCATCATCACAAACAAGAATATTATACATATTTTCAACCTCCAAGGGTATTATATCGAGAATTAGTTTAAGATAAAAGAAAGAGAATTATTAAGAATTTATTAAGATAAAAAAACGGCAGAGAATCCCTCCACCGCTAACGCGGTCCCCCTCCCTTTGACAAGGGAGGCAGAGTCCCGCACAATATTAAAACAAATCGACTTTTAATTCTGCGTCGTTGTATTTGTAGAATTTTCTGTCATCGAGTGCCCAGAGACGATTTGTAAATTCGCC
>JAZQUC010000110.1:0-7393 GCA_045631075.1 Candidatus Fimenecus sp.
TATACATTCACCACAGTCAACACAACGCTCTCAAATAATATATGCTTTTCCGTGACGGACTCTGATAGCATTCGTAGGGCAACGCTTAAGACAACTTACACATCCCTTACATTTTTCTTCATCAAGTCGCACAGAATGGAAATATGTTTCGTTCATGTTTCAGAACTCCAATCATTTACAAAAATAACTATACACAATTTATATCAAATTGATAGACCCTTTATTGTGTTCAGAATGACATATTAATCAAATAATCGTAGGGGACGACGACTCGGCGTCCCGTTTTCAATTTATATGTTCACTTGCTTCGGGCTGCCGAGGGTGCGGGTGTCCAGTGGACACCTCTGCTAGAAGTAAGCACCGACCGAACCGGCAGGTGAGACCGTCAGCCCCTACTTATTTCGGACAGACAAGGATGTCTGTCCCTACGCGTCACAACATTCAATTAGTATAAACCTTTAGATACATTGTTGTACCAACACCGACAGTTGAATCGATTTTCATTTCGTCGGTATATTTTTTTATATTCGGAAGTCCCATACCTGCACCAAATCCCAATGAACGGACATTATCGGGTGCAGTTGAATAGCCTTCCTTCATAGCAAGAGCAACATCAGGAATACCAGGGCCCTCATCAGTAAGCACCATGCTGATATATTCAGGTGAAATTTCAACATCAATTTCACCGCCACCTGCATGTATTACAAGGTTGATTTCTGCTTCATAAAGAGCAATTACGACCTTTCTTACTATTTCAGGGTTAAAACCTAAATCCTTAAGAGTTTTCTTAACTGAGCCTGAAGCCTCTCCTGCACGGGTGAAATCATCACCGGGAACTACAAAGTGAAGCTTAAAGTTGCTCATTTCATTGCTCCTCCTCGAAGACCTTTTTCATAAAGCATACCGCAGGATGCAAACATCGGCTGTTTTGTTGTCATAAGAACAATATCGCGGTCCCTTGCCAATTCAACAATACCTTCGTCAGGCTGTTTGCCACGAACAAACACTATACACTGCATATCCATCATTTCTGCTGTTCTTACAACCTGTGGATTAACAAGACCTGATAAAAGCACTGCCTGTTCCTTGACATAAGCAAGTACATCGCTCATCATATCACTTCCGCATGCTGTGTAAACATCTCGGTCTAAAAATTCCTCACCACAGATAATCTCTGCATCAAGAATTTCTTTAATTTCATATACCTTCATAAAATCGTCCTCCCGACAAGTGTCAGATTATTCTTTTATTATACATCAAAAAAATTCTCATTACAATGAGCCACTTTACCGAATTATATTCACTTTCTTTGTGAAAAAGGACATATAAAGTGCGAAATTAATAAATAATAGCAAAAGAAAAAGGGTGGTTTTAAACCACCCTTAAAATATAAGTCTGTGTACTTGTGATAAATAATTATTTTACACTTGAAATGAATTTCTTGAACTGTGCTTTGCCTTCTTCGTTTCTGTCGAACACACCACACTGACCAAGAATTGCTGTGAAAACAAGACCGATTTCATCTTCAATGATTTTGTCAATGTTATCTGCATTGATATCACTATATTTTGTCTTGAATCTCATTACCCAGTCATAGTGCTTTGCGATTCTTTCATCTGCTGTAATATCCTTGTTTTCAAGAATAGCATCTTTAAGAATTGCCATTTCTGTTTTAAGACGGGATGGAAGAACTGCAAGACCCATAACTTCAATAAGACCGATATTTTCTTTCTTAATGTTATGATATTCAGGATGTGGATGATAGAAACCATCAGGATATTCTTCAGTAGTAATGTTGTTACGAAGAACAAGGTCGATTTCGTACTTGCCGTTTACAAATCTTGTGATTGGTGTGATTGTGTTATGAATTACACCATCATCAGTAACCGCAATAATAAATGCCTCATCGTCAGAATATTCACGCCAATTTGCAAGGATTTTACCTGCGAGAGTACAGATTCTGTCAGTATCATCACCCTGAAGACGGATAACTGACATTGGCCATTTTACTATACCTGCTGTAATATCGTCAAAGCCCTCGAATGTAACATATTCTTCAATTGGTGCTTTTGCCATTGCAAATTCGTAACGACCACCCTGGAAATGCTCGTGAGTAAGGATTGAGCCACCTGAAATAGGTAAATCTGAGTTTGAACCGATGAAATAGTGTGGGAACTGCTTAACGAAATCGAAAAGTCGTCTGAAATTCTTTTCACATACCTTCATTGGCTTATGTGCTTCGTCAAATACGATACAATGTTCATTATAATATACATATGGTGAATACTGCATAAATGCATTTACACCGTCAAGGCAGATTGGAATAACTCTGTGATTCTGTCTTGCAGGATGATTTACTCGACCAGCATAACCCTCATTTTCCTTGCAAAGCATACACTTTGGATATGAGCTCTGTTCCATTTTTGTAGCAGCAGCAATAGCCTTAGGGTCTTTTTCAGGTTTAGCAAGGTTGATAGTGATATCAATATCACCGTATTCTGTGCTTGTTACCCATTTAACATCATTCTTGATTCTGTATTCACGGATATAGTCAGATTTACGAGCAAGGTGATAGTAATAATCAGTTGCTTCTTCAGGAGAAACAGCATATTTTTCCTTAAATGTCTTAATAACCTGTGATGGTCTCTGAGTAAGCACACCCATTACCTTTGTATCAAACAAATCTTTATAAACAATTGAGTCTTCACAAAGACCTTTTTCAACTGCATAATCAAGAATAACCTTTAATATTTCTTCGAGGTCAGCATCTTTTACTTCTGCATCAGTTTCCATACTATCCATATTAAGGATTTCAAGAATTCTGTTAACAGCCCATACCTTATCTTCTGTCTCAATAAGATTTTCTTTTACGCCATATTCAACAAGAGAATTTATAGCTTCATAAATATTCATTAAAACACCCCATTATAATTATAATAGTATAATATTATTATAAAGGAATTTCATATCTTTTCAAGATGTTTTTGTAAATATATTGAATATTTTTTTTATTGTGGTATAATAACTTGGTTTAAAAATGAGGTGTATATAGAATGGTTTATAATAATATACTTGAAGCAATCGGACATACCCCTATGGTGCGTCTTAATAAAATGGTTGATGAGGACAGCGCACAGGTGCTTGTAAAATACGAAGGACTTAATGTGGGTGGTTCAATTAAAACAAGAACTGCATACAATATGATAATGGATGCTGAAAAGAAAGGCATTATTAATAAGGATACAATTATCGTTGAGCCTACAAGTGGTAATCAGGGTATCGGTCTTGCACTTATCGGTGCTGTTAAGGGATATAAAACTGTGATTATTATGCCTGACTCTGTAAGTGAAGAAAGAAGAAAGCTTGTTAATCACTATGGTGCAGAGGTTGTGCTTGTTCACGACGACGGTGATATCGGTAAATGTATTGACGATTGTTTGCAGACTGCTGTTAATATGCAAAAGGAAAATCCTAATGTGTATATCCCACAACAGTTTATTAATCCAAAGAATCCTGAGGTGCATCGTCATCATACAGGTCTTGAAATCCTTGAACAGGTTGCTGAGGATATTCACGGATTCTGTTCGGGTATTGGTACAGGCGGTACAATCAGCGGTATCGGTGAAGTTCTTAAAAGACAGTATCCTGATATAGAAATCTGGGCTGTTGAACCTGAAAACGCTGCGATTTTAGCAGGTGGTACAATCGGCACACATATCCAGATGGGTATCGGTGACGGTCTTATTCCTGAAAATCTTAATCAGAGCATCTATAACGACATTTATATCGTTACTGACGAAGAGGCTTTACAGACTGCAAAGGATTTAGCAAGACTCGAAGGCATTATGTGTGGTATTTCAAGTGGTACAAATGTTGCTGCTGCACTTAAGCTTGCGAAAAAATTAGGCAAGGGCAAAACTGTTGTGACAGTTCTTCCTGACACTGCAGAAAGATATTTCAGCACACCACTTTTTGAATAATTATTTCATATTTTATCTCAACAAAAAATTAACTGAATACAACAAAATCATTTAAGGACGGTCAAAAAACCGTCCTTCTGTTTTCATAAATTATAATTTGTCGGTGTCGCGTGGAAGCCTGCAATTATTTTAAATTATAATTTGTAGGGGATTTAATTATTAATATCGACCATAAATGTAGGGGCGGATGAGTCTCACCGACCGAGCCGGCAGGCGAGAATTAAGGTGTCACCGTAGGTGACGGATGAGGTGGAATGTTATTGCATTTATTTAATATTAGGTATATAATTAACCCATATTCCAAAGGAGTTGACAAAAATGAAAATTGCAGTAACTTATGAAAATGAACAAGTATTTCAGCATTTCGGTCATACAGAAAAATTCAAAATCTACGAAGTGCAGAATGATGAAATCGTAAATATGCAGGTTGTAAATACAAATGGTAGTGGTCACGGTGCGTTGTCAGGCTTTTTAAAGGACAATGGCGTAGATGTTCTTATCTGTGGTGGTATCGGTGGTGGTGCACAGAATGCACTTAATGAAGTGGGCATCAAATGGTATGGCGGAGTAAAAGGGGATTGCAATCGTGCAGTTATCTCATTCCTTGTGGGAAAACTCGATTATAATCCGGACGCAAAATGCGACCACCACGACCACGAGCACGGTGAAGGTCATACCTGTGGCGAACACGGATGTAAATAATTCGCAATTATGAATGCGTAATTCGTAATTAATTTAATACATATGGTATTTTCCGTAGGGGCGATTCACGAATCGCCCGTTTTTTTATAATATTTTCCGTAATTCAATAAAAATTTATTGACAAACGATAAAAACAATGCTATTTTATAACCAAGAAATGAATTTAAGGGGAGTTTTTTATGAAAAAAGAAAACAAATCTATCATTTTATCACTTGTTTTTACAACTCTGTTTGCGTTGGCAATGGTATTTCTCACATTTTCCATACCTTGGCTTGTGCCATTCCTTTGTGAATTTTTAAAACACGAAAAAAATGTCACCTTTATGACAGTTGTCGCATATCTTGCTGTTCCTGCAGGGTGGGGTGCTGTCGCTTTGCTTTACAAAATTCTTTTCAATATCAATAATAAAAAAGTATTTATAAATGATAATGTTAAGTTCTTGAACATTCTTTCATATCTGTGTCTTTATGTTGGCATTGTGAGTGCAGTTGCATCATCAAGATATGTTGCATTTGTGTTTGTGTCAATTTCAGCATTTTTCATAGGACTCATTATCCGAATTGTCCGTAATATAATTGAAGAAGCAATAAAGCTTAAAGAAGAAAACGAACTTACAATATGAGGTAATCAAAATGGCAATTAAAGTTAATCTTGATGTTGTACTTGCAAAAGCCAAAATGTCTTCGGGTGAATTGGCAGAACGCATAGGAATAACACAGGCGAATTTATCAATTCTTAAAACAGGCAAAGCAAAGGCGGTAAGATTTTCAACACTTGAAGCAATCTGCCGTGAACTCAACTGTCAACCGGGGGATATTCTCGAATACGAGGAGGACTGACTATGAAACGAGCAATTTATATTATAATGATGATATATTATTTGGTTGGAATTGTTGATTGGGTTATGATTTATAATTCATATTTTATGTTTCTGCCCATAGAGTTCGATATAGGATATGGTCTTTTTTCAGTAAGTGTTTTACAGGCAGTCGGGGATAATATGATTATTGCAGAGGCTTGTACAGTTTATATTTTGCTGATTATTTTTACAAGTTTAGCACATTTTCTAAATAAAAAATTCAATGTAATTTCTTTGATAGTTTTAGTAATATTATTAGGACTCAATTTGTTTTCACTTATAATTTCTTATATAACATTAACGGGTATTGTTACTGTTTTAATAAATGCAGTTCTTATAATTTTTACTATTTATATTTCAAAGACAGCGAAAATTCCTATGGTTTCTCAAGGTGAATAAAAATGTTAATTTTAATTTTGATATTAATACTGATTGTTCCTTTTTTGGTTTTTTCATTTACACATGTAACACCACAGGAAGAAGTATTCAAGTCTTTGGGTGATTATGAAATAGTTGAATATTGTCAGTACGGATATATTGGTGATTTTACTAATTATGGTAAATATACATATGAAGACCCTGACCTTGAAAATAATGAGTACCTAAATCAAATGACCGAAGAAGATATAATTGAACTTAACAGTTATATTGATAATTACGAAGAATGGGTTGATGTAATTAAAGAAGATATAACAAATGATATGAATAAAGAATTTGCAGACACTTATGATTTTGACAGGGATATTATTTCAACCAAAGATTATTGCTATATTTATAATGAAAATGATTATGCCAATAGATTCAATTCTTATGACTTGTATTTCTATGACACAGAAACAGAAATATTTTACTATTTCCACAATAATATTTAATTGGAAGTGACATTATGAAATGGAAAAAGATACTCATAGCAGTAGTAATAATTACTTGTGTTATTGTCTTATTTAGTGCCTTGTTTAATGTTTTGGATTTGTTTATTGATACATCGTGGGAAATTGAAGATTTAAAAAATTCAGAATGCATAGATATGCCGTTTGAAATGGCGAGTAAAGAACAATCGCGAGAGTTTTTTGATAATTATGGTAGTTACGGTGGACTTTATACAGGCTGGTATGTGAAAACAGAAAAGGCAACAGCAAAGCTCCATTCGTATGACAACAACTATGATTATTGGATAATTGGTGATAACACAGATATTGTTTATTCGGTGTTTTATGATACTTGGGATTGGGCGGCAGAGGAAGATACTCTTATTAAAAATGACTATAAGTATCCTGACCCTGAAACTGCAAAGGTAAGTGAAATCTGTTTTGCATCAAACTTTTCCAATGGTTACGATAAAGAAACAGCAATAAAAATTGAGTTGTCAGAACAAGAGATTGAAGAAATCAGAGACTTTGCAATAAAAACTGTCTATGATGAAAATAAAACAAAATGCTTTCCAAAAGAATACTTTGAAGGTGCAGACGAAAGAGATATTTTGTGGTTTTTTGAAGATGAAGACTTGTTATATTATCAATGTGGAGAGTTGGTCAGAACAACTGACGGAAAATATTATTTGAGAGCAACATCGTCATACTATACTGTATATGTTCTTCCTGACGAAATTTGTGAAAGAATAAATACTCAATTCGCAAAAATAACGTTTTAAGATAATTTGAAAAAATATTGAACAGATAAAAGAAAAAACGCACATCAAACGATGTGCGTTAATTTTCATGAATTAGCTTTGAATTAAACTGCTCTTTCAACCTTACCTGAGCGAAGGCAACGAGTGCAAGCATAAACTCTCTTAGGAGAGCCGTTTACAACTGCCTTAACTCTCTTAACGTTTGGCTTCCATGTTCTGTT
>JAZQUC010000111.1:0-6943 GCA_045631075.1 Candidatus Fimenecus sp.
CAACGAAGTAAATCCTGACGGATTTGTGAAGTATCCTACGGATATGAAGTAGCGTTGCTGTGAAGTATGCCTTACGGCATATTGAGGATTTGCTTCACTTCATATTTGTCGAAGACAAATACTTCATATTGCGAAGCGATACTTCATTAAAATAAAGAATAACAAAATGGTTTCGGTGGTGGGGATTTTCTCTGCCACCGTTTTTATTTAAAGAAAAAAAGGTTTGCCTCCCTCTGACGAGGGAGGTGGCAAAACGAAGTTTTGACGGAGGGAGAGATAGATAATATGAAACCATATAACAAATCAAACATCCCTCTCGCAAAAAATCTTCGTAAAAATATGACACCTTGGGAAAGAAAACTCTGGTATGAATTTTTACGAGAGTATCCGATAAGATTTCAAAGACAAAAAGCTATTGGAAAATATATCGCTGATTTTTACTGTGCAAAAGCCAAACTTATTATTGAGCTTGATGGTGGCGGTCATTATACAGATGAACAAATCAAAAGTGACGAATTTCGCACACAATATTTAAGTAATATGGGACTGAAGGTTTTAAGAATATGCAACCTTGACATTGATAAAAATTTTTATAATGTTTGTGAACATATTGATAAAACTGTTAAACTATCTCTCCCTCAGTCTGTTTCGCAGACAGCTCCCTCGTCAGAGGGAGCCAAAAAATCACCAAAATAAAGGATTTTTTATGGACTTTTACGAAATTACAAGAGAACCTGAAAAGGCGTTGCTCATCTCTGTTGACACAGGGGATTTTGATGCAGATGCCAGTATAGAAGAGCTTACGCTCCTGACGGAAAGTGCAGGGGCTTCTGTCGTTGGCTCAATTATTCAACGGAAAAGCACTCCTGACGGTGCAACCTTTCTTGGCAAAGGCAAGTTGGCAGAAGCAGAACTTTTCTGTCACAATCAGGAAATTGACCTGATTGTTTGTGACGGTGAGCTGACTCCGTCACAGATTAGAAACATTGAAAACGCAACTGATGTGCGTGTTGTTGACAGAACACAGTTAATTCTCGACATTTTCGCTTTACGAGCAAAAACAAGTGAAGGCAAATTGCAGGTTGAATTGGCTCAGCTTAAATATTCTCTTCCACGACTTACGGGTAAGGGTAAGCAATTATCCCGTCTTGGTGGTGGTATCGGTACTCGTGGTCCCGGTGAAACAAAGCTTGAAAGTGACCGTCGTCACATTATGCGACGAATGCACGCTTTACAAGAGCAGATGGCAGAGGTTGAAAAGCGTCGTGGACTTTTACGCAAAAGACGAGAAAAAGACGGTGTTATTACTGTTGCTCTTGTTGGCTACACAAATGCAGGTAAGTCAACGCTTATGAACTCTCTTACTGACGCAGGTGTTTTGGCAGAGGACAAGCTTTTTGCTACTCTTGACCCGACTTCGAGAAAGCTCTCACTTCCAAATGGACAAGATGTTATGCTCATTGACACAGTCGGATTTGTCAGCCGTCTTCCGCACGATTTGGTCAAGGCATTCAAATCAACTCTTGAAGAAGCAAGTGAAGCTGATGTTATTCTTAATGTTTGTGATGCGTCGGATATTCATTGCAGTGAGCATATTGAGATTACAACGGACATTCTTCGTGAATTAGGCTGTAAGGGTGACAATATTATCACAGTTATGAATAAATGTGACAAGGCAGAGAATGTTTTTGACCTTATTTCATTCGGCAAAACGGTTATGATTAGTGCTCTTAAAGGTACAAATCTTGATTTACTCTTAAAGGAAATCGAAAAAGTCCTTGAACTCAAAAGCGTTACACTTGATTTGCTTATTCCATTCTCAAAGGGTGGCGAAGTGAATTTTATCCGTAACAACGGTAAGATTTTAAGTGAAGAATTTACTGCTGACGGAACAAAACTGAAAGCAATTCTGCCGACAAGTATGGCAGATAAATATAAAGACTATGTTATATAGGATGTGGCAAAAATGACATTTGAAATTATTAAAGACCAATTTGTAAAAGACGGCAAACCGGTTAAACTCATTTCAGGTGCTGTGCATTATTTTCGTAATATGCCTGACACCTGGTCAGATATTTTCAAAAAATTAAAGGCTTTGGGTTGCAACTGTGTTGAAACTTATTGTGCTTGGAATATGCACGAAAAAATCCCTGGTCAGTTTGACTTTTCAGGGATTTTAGATATTGCAAAGTTTATCGAAATGGCACAGGCAGAAGACCTTATGGTTATTGTAAGACCGGGTCCATATATCTGCTCTGAATGGGAATTCGGTGGACTTCCTTGGTGGATTCAGGCTGATGACGATATGGAAATCCGTTGTATGAATCCTAAATACATAGAACGCTTTGATATGTATCTTGACCGTCTTTGCGCTGAAATCAAGCCATATCTTACCACAAACGGTGGTAATGTAATTATGGTTCAGTGTGAAAACGAGTACGGATATTACGGTGACGATAAAGAATATCTTAACTATCTCAAAAAGGGCTTTGAAGACCGTGGAATTGATGTGCCACTTTTCACATCCGACGGTACTTCTATGACAGATTTGCTTGACGGTACTATTGACGGTTGCCTTTCAACTCTTAATTTCGGTAGCCGAGTAGAAGAAAATTTCAAGGCTCACGACGAATTATTCCCTGACATTCCAAAGGTTTGTATGGAAATGTGGAACGGTTGGTTTGACGCTTGGGGTGACGAGCATCATCACACAACATCGGCAGAAGATTACGCAAAAGTTGTTGACGATATGCTCACAAAGGGTCACCTTAATATGTATATGTTTATCGGTGGCACTAATTTCGGCTTTACATCAGGTGCAAATCACTACGAAAGCTTTAAGCCTGATGTTACAAGCTATGACTACGACGCTATGCTTACAGAATGTGGTGATGTGACACCTAAATATATGGCTGTGCGTGAAGTGATTAAAAAGCATATTGGTGAAGAATTACCTGAAATCCCTGCTGACCGTGAGAAAAAGGCTTATGGCAAGGTAACACTTGACCAAAGCACAGGCTTCTTTACTGCCCTTCCTTATCTTGCAAAGCCAATTCATTCTGATGTTCCGAAATGTATGGAAAAATACGGAAACGGCTACGGATATATTGCTTACAGAACAACTCTCGGTCGTGATTATGATGATACTCGACTTTCATTCGAAAGCCTTGGTGACAGAGCACAGATTTACATTAATGATGAGTTAATCGACATTCTTTACATCAATGACCGACTTGAAACAAGATTTACTGCTAAAAAAGGTGATGTGCTTACTGTCCTTTGCGAAAATATGGGTCGATGCAACTTCGGTGCAAAGATGATGCGTAAAAAGGGTATCGCAGGCAGATGTCTTTTCGATAATCGTGTTCATTTCAACTGGGAAGTTTACACAATGCCTATGGATAACCTTAATAACATTCCATTTGAAAACAAAGAATTCAATGAAAAATCTGCATTTTATCGTGGCACATTTAATATAGAAAATCCAAAGGATACATTCGTAAAACTTCCTGAATTTACAAAGGGCTTTGTTACTATCAATGGCTTTAATTTGGGCAGATACTGGGAAATTGGCCCACAGCAGACACTTTATGTACCTGCATCCGTTCTTCGTGACGGTGAAAACGAGATTATCGTGTTTGAATCCGACGGACTCAAAGGCGAACCCGTTGTGGAATTTGTTGACAAACCCATATTAGGATAAATAATTCGACAAATTGGAGTTTATAGGGATGAGTGCAGAACGCAAAGTGCAGAGTGCAGAACGTCGGAACTATGTTGCGATTATAATAAAACCAATATGGTTGGAATGTAGGGGCAGGTCTCTGTGCCTGCCCGTAAGTTTATCTGTTAACCACGGGCGAGCACGGAGACTCGCCCCTACAAGGAAACCGATTTAGTATGTCGTAGGGGCTGACGACTCGGCAGCCCGCAATAAGTGAACAGATAAACCAAAAATGGGACGCCGAGGTCGTCGTCCCCTACATTTGCGATTTATATTAATGAACAATCATCCCTACAAATTATAATTTAAAATTAAATTGACACAAAAAAATGGAGAGTGGGTTATCCACTCTCCGTTAAATTTTATTTACTATCTTATTTGCCCATGATTGTTCCAACGAGTTCAAGAACAAAGTCAAAAACCTGACCAGGAACTTCAGCAGCGTTTACTGTTTCAAGAATTGCAATTACAAATTCAAAAACCTGTGTTAACATTTTAAAGTTACCCCCTTTTTTGTTATAAACACATTTTACCATATTTGCTTGATTTGTCAATTAAAAAAACGGAGAGTTTTTCACTCTCCGTCAATTTTTATTCAATTTTAATTATCCAAGGAAACCAAGGATTGCTTCAAAAACCTGACCAACGATGTTCTGTGCTTCTGGGTCTGCACCTGCGATACCAAGAATGCTCATTACGAATTCAAAAATCTGTGCTAACATTGTTTAGCACCTCCTTATTTATTTTGTAACCATATATTAACACATTTATTAAAAAGTGTCAATTATTTTATAATTACTTCTTTTTTATAAATATTGCAGTATCAATTGTTGTATGTTAAAATTAGTTTTACAAGGATTTGATTAAAAATCTGACCCCAGATACCAATTTTGCCCTTGGAGGAATTTTCTATGCAAAACGTAACACTTTTAGACAGTTATGAGCTTAACGCCTTTAAAAAGGAAGTAGATTACCTGAAATCCCTTGATGCTGACCGTCTTATGCGAGGCTTTGGTGATATTTCAGGCAGAAAAATAAATGCCGAAAAGTATGGCGGATGGGAAACCTCCAACATTCAGGGTCACACATTGGGTCATTATCTTACTGCTGTTTCTCAGGCATTTGCGTCTTCCAATGACAATGAATTGAAGAAAATCACAGATTATATGATTTCTGTGCTTAAAGAATGTCAGCTTCCTAATGGCTATATTCACGCAATTCCTGAAAGTCATTATGACAAGCTTGAAAACGGTGATACATCTGACACATGGGTTCCTTGGTACTCAATGCATAAAGTACTTGCAGGACTTGTTGATGTGTATAAATTTACAGGCAACGAAGATGCTCTCGGTATAGCATCAAAGCTTGGTGATTGGGTTTATTCCCACACATCACAATGGACAGAAGAAACACAAAAAACCGTTCTCAACATTGAATATGGTGGTATGAACGACTGCCTTTATAACCTTTATAAATACACAAAGAATGAAAATCATCTTTCTGCTGCTCACAGCTTTGATGAATTGTCACTTTTTCAACCACTTTCTGAAGGTAAAGACATTCTTAACGGTAAACACGCCAACACAACAATTCCAAAAATTATCGGCGCTATTAACAGATACACCGTGACAAATGAAGATTTTTATCTTAAAACAGCAGAGAATTTTTGGGATATTGTTATTAAAAATCATACATATATCACAGGTGGCAACAGCGAATGGGAGCATTTTGGTGAACCAAAAGTGCTTGATGCAGAGCGTACAAATTGCAACTGTGAAACATGTAACACATACAATATGCTCAAACTCAGTCGTACACTTTTCCATGTTACAGGTGACAAAAAATACTCGGATTATTACGAAAACACATTTATTAATGCAATTCTCTCATCACAGAATCCTGAAACGGGAATGACCACATATTTTCAACCCATGGCAACGGGATTTTTCAAGGTTTACAGCACACCGTATGACCATTTCTGGTGTTGCACAGGCTCGGGAATGGAGAATTTTTCAAAGCTTTCTGACAGCATCTATTTTTACGATGAAAACAGCATTTTCGTAAATCGTTACACATCATCAAGTATTATATGGAAAGAAAAAAATCTTACAATTACACAAAATGCAGATTTACCCGCAGTAACATTCACCATCAATGGCTCGGCTGATGCAAAAATCGTTCTTCGTGTTCCCGATTGGTGCGAGAAAGAGCCTTCCGTTAAAATCAACGGTGAAAAGAAAAATGTCAATGTAAAAAATGGCTTTATAACTCTTTATGAAAATTGGACCGACGGTGACATAATCGAATACGAAATGAATATGAAGGTGGTTGTGCATCCGCTTCCTGACAACGAAAACACCGTAGCATTCAAATATGGTCCGTGGGTACTCAGCGCAAATATGGGTAATCGTGATATGAATACGGGCACAACGGGTGTTAACGTAACAATTCCCCTTGAAGATGCCACAACAAGTGATATTCTTGTGGTGGAAAAAGGAACAGTTGAAAATTGGCTTGAAAACATAGAAGAAAACCTTGTGAAATCGGATAACAGTCTTGAATTCACACTTAAAGGCACAAACCAAAGCCTTGTTTTTTCACCACATTACAAGCAACACAAAAACCGTTACGGAATCTATTTCACACTTGTTGACAACAATCAGAATGATAATTCGTAATGCGGAATGCGTAATTCATAATTCGTAATTAACGAACTTCGTTGCGATTATAAAATAATAACCAATTGAGATTGTTGTAGGGGCGATTCACGGTGCGGGTGTCCGGTGGACACCTCTGCGAAGCAGAAGCACCGACCGAGCCGGCAGGCGAGACCATCGCCCGAATAAGGTTACCAACACACTTTGGGACGGGTCATTCATGAATAACCCCTACAAGGTTTTCATTCCTATTTTTATTTGATATCATCCCGACAAATTATAATTTGAAATAATCGCAGGCGTGGAAGCCTGCCACTACGCGACTCCGATAAATTATAATTTGAATGATTATATTGAAAATGGGCTGTCGGGGACGCCAGCCCCTACAAAAAGTTTCATTATCAAATAAGAAATACAGATAAATAATGAAGTATTGCTACGCAATATGAAGTAATCTTCGATTATGAAGTATTTGTCTTCGACAAATATGAAGTGAAGCAAATCCTTAATATGCCGTAAGGCATACTTCATAGCGTAAGCTACTTCATATCCGTCAGGATAC
>JAZQUC010000112.1:0-5730 GCA_045631075.1 Candidatus Fimenecus sp.
GGCTCAGGGTCGTGAAGAAGATTGGGTTGGACTCAAAGCTGATGACGATGCAGTTTATGATGAAGTTATTGACATAAATTTATCTGAACTTGCACCAATGGCTGCTTGTCCTCATATGCCTGACAGAGTTAAATCTGTTACAGAAATCGGTAAAATCAAGGTTGACCAGGTTTGTATCGGTTCATGTACAAACTCATCCCTTCTTGATATGATGAAAGTTGCTGCAATACTTAAAGGTAAAACAGTTCATCCTGCAGTTAGTCTCTCAATCGCTCCTGGTTCAAAACAAGTTCTTAATATGATTTCACAGAATGGTGCTCTTTCTGATATGATTGACGCTGGTGCAAGAATTCTTGAAAGTGCTTGTGGTCCTTGTATTGGTATGGGTCAGTCCCCTAACTCTGCCGGTGTTTCTCTTAGAACATTTAACAGAAACTTTGAAGGTCGTTCAGGTACTGCTGATGCAGGTATCTATCTTGTAAGCCCAGAAGTTGCTGCTGCATCTGCTATTACAGGTTATCTTACAGACCCAAGAGATTTAGGTGAATTCCCTGAAATCGTTCTTCCTGATGAATTTATCATTAACGATAATATGGTTGCAATGCCTGCAACTCCTGAAGAAGCAAAAGATGTTGAAGTTATGTATGGTCCTAACATCAAGCCATTCCCAACAAGTGAACCTATGGGTGATGATATTACTGCAAAGGCAGTTCTTAAGGTTGGTGACGATATTACAACTGACCATATTATGCCTGCAGGTGCAAAGATTCTTCCATATCGTTCAAATATTCCTTTCCTTTCACAGTATTGCTTCGGTGTTTGTGATAAGACATTCCCTGAAAGAATCAAAGCTGAAGGAAAAGGTATTGTAATCGGTGGTGCAAACTACGGTCAGGGTTCATCTCGTGAACATGCTGCTCTTGTTCCACTTTATCTTGGCGTTAAAGCTGTTATTACAAAGTCATTTGCTCGTATTCACTGTGCAAACCTTATTAATGCTGGTATTCTTCCTCTCACATTCGCAAATGCAGACGATTATGATAAGATTTCACAGGGTGATGAATTAAGTCTTAAAGGCATCAAAGATGCTATCGTGAATAATAAGACTGCTGTTCTTGTTAATATGACAAAGAACGAAGAATATGCTATCAATTATGACCTTTCACAGCGTCAGAAGGATATTATTCTTGCTGGTGGATTATTAAATTATACTAAAGAATCATTCTAAGGAGAAAATATTATGGAAAATCAGATTAAAGAAGCCGTTGCAAAGTTTGAAGCTCTTGTAAGAGAACAACTTGCAAGAAATGAAAAAATTAAAGCTACAAAAGAATTTGTTGATTTTGATAATCTTGATAAAATTGTTATCGGTGTTTGTGGTGGCGACGGTATCGGTCCAATTATCACAAAAGAATCAGCAAGAGTTCTTGAATATATGCTTGCAGATGATGTAAAAGCAGGTAAAGTTGAATTTAAAGTAATTGATGGTCTTACAATTGAAAATCGTGTTGCTGTTATGAAGGCAATTCCTGATGATGTTCTTGCGGAACTTAAGGAATGTCACGTAATTCTTAAGGGACCTACAACAACACCACAGGCTGGTGACCCATGGCCAAACATTGAAAGCGCTAACGTTGCAATGAGAAAAGAACTTGACCTTTTTGCAAATGTTCGTCCTGTTAAGGTTAAGGAACAAGGTATTGACTGGACATTCTTCCGTGAAAACACAGAAGGTGCTTACGCCGTTGGTTCAAAAGGCGTTAATGTTACTGAAGACCTTGCAATGGACTTCGTTGTTACAACAAGTGAAGGTACAGAAAGAATTGCAAAAATGGCATATGATTATGCAAAGAGAAACGGTAAAGAAAGAGTTTCTATTATCAATAAAGCTAATGTTATCAAAACAACTGATGGTAAGTTCCTTAGAATTTGTAAGGAAATTGGTAAAGATTATCCTGAAATCACAACTGATGAATGGTATATCGACATTACAACAGCAAAGCTTATTGATGAAAAGAGAAGAAAAGACTTTAAAGTATTCATTCTTCCTAACCTTTATGGTGATATCATTACTGACGAAGCTGCTGAATTCCAGGGCGGTGTTGGTACTGCTGGTAGTGCAAACCTTGGTAAGAGATATGCTATGTTTGAAGCAATTCACGGTTCAGCACCTCGTATGATGCGTGAAGGTAGAGGTCAGTATGCTGACCCTTGCTCAATGCTTCGTGCTACAGTTATGCTCCTTTCACATATTGGTAAGCAGGAAGCAGCAGATAAACTTGAAAGAGCTCTTGATATCTGTATGTTTGAAGAAAAGAAGCTTACAATTACTGGTCGTGACAATGGCGCTACATGTAGTGAGTTTGGCGACTATGTTATGGAAACTGTTAAAAAGCTTTCATAAAAGGAGTTTATTATGATTAGAAATGATGGCGTTTCAAACTCTGTTATTAAACGTCTTCCAAGATATTATAGATTCTTAGGAGAATTAAAGGACAAAGGCGTTATCAGAATTTCTTCAAAGGATTTATCACAAAAAATTGGCTTTACTGCATCACAGATTCGTCAGGATTTAAACTGTTTTGGTGGATTTGGTCAGCAAGGTTATGGATATAATATTGAAAGTCTGTACAATGAAATCGGTAAAATTCTTGGTGTTGACAAAACAAGAAAAGCAATTCTTATTGGTGCAGGTAATCTTGGCAAAGCTGTTGCATTACATATGGCATTTGAAGAAAGAGGCTTTAATCTTATAGGTGTTTTTGATAAGAACAAGGCACTTGTTGGTCAGATGCTTCGTGGATTACCAATAAGACATATTGACGATTTGTTTGATTTTTGTAAGGACAACTCCCCTTCTGTTGCTGTTTTATGTATATCAAGTCCTGCTGCAGAAGAATTATCCCCACAACTTGTTGAATTAGGAATTAAAGGTTTCTGGAATTTTAGTCACTATGATATTTCAGTAAATTATCCTGATGTAGCAGTTGAAAATGTTCATTTAAGTGAAAGTTTAATGACATTGAGTTATCATGTAAGTAATATGGAATAAAAATTTTGAGACTATGTTAATTCATAGTCTCATTTTTTAGTTATTGTGATAAATAACACGTTTGTAAATTGGATTTTGTCGGGATAATATGAAATTAAAATAGAAACAAAAACCTTGTAGGGGCGGATGCCTTCATCCGCCCGCATTTTAGTTAACTGTACACTTTGGAGCGGGACGATGAGGCATCGTCCCCTACATTCGTTATTTATATTAGCAATCAAACATCCCACCAAATTATAATTTATTCTATTGAAAAGGCGGAGTCAATAAAGACTCCGCCATATTGTTGTGTATTATTTGATACCAAAAAGTTCTAATATAAAGTTAATAATCATCATAATTATGCTTATGATACTGATTTGGCTATCATTATTATCTTCAAGCTGTTCGTTACAAGCATCACAGTAGCCATCTCCGTCATTATCTGCGTGACCTGTTGCGTCGATAGTTTCAGTTTCTCTACTGATTTCTTTGTCACATTCAGTGCAATAAATAACTACATCCTTGCTACCATTCTCCGTGCAAGTAGGTGCAATATAGTTTTCTTCAACTGCAGTTGAAGGAGTGTGACCGTTTGCAGGGAGTTCCTTCTGTTCTGTAAGTGTTTCACCACAAACTGAACATTTTGCACCCGCTGTAAGACCTGTTTCTGTACAAGTTGGTGCAACTGCAGGAACTGTTTCTTCTATGTGACCAAGTGCATCAACATAATCAGCAACATAACTGTCGCCACAAACACAAGTATATGTTGTATAACCTTGCTCTGTACAAGTTGGAGCAGTTACAACTGCATTATATGAGCATTCGTGTGTTTCTTCACCAAGGAAATGGATTGTTGCTTCCTCAAGACCGGTTGACCCTAAACTAATACCTGCCATAAAACTTCCTTTTAAAATTGTATTCCATTCTGCTTCAGTACCTAAATAGTAAACATCTGTTAATTTCGGGCAATTAACAAATGACCAAAAATCAATTACATCCACGTCATTGTTCATTGTTACAGTTTCAAGATTTGAGCAATTATAAAATGCATATTTAGCAATTGCGGTTACACCCTTACCGATTGCTACATCAGTAAGACCTGTACACCCATAAAACGTGTCATTACCAATGATTGTTACACTATCAGCCATTGATACATTTTTAATATTTTCGTAATTATAAAATGCACAATCACCAATTATTGTTACCCCCTCAGATATAACAACATTTTCTATTGAATCTTTGTGAGCATTCCATGGAGCATTATTTTTTCTAAAATCATACATATCACCAATGCCTGAAATAGTCAATGTGCCAGTAGATTCATCAAATGACCAAATAACATTATCACCACAAGTACCTGAGTATGTTGCTGCACTTGAAGAGATTGGAATAACAGATATTATCATTAAAGTTGCGAGGATGATTGCTAAAATTTTGTTCATTTTTTTCATAATAATTCCTCCAAATTAAAAAAGTGTGTGCAACCGAAGTAACACACACCGAAAAATGCGTGACTTCGTTTTGCTACCACACAAAAACTTTACATAACTACTATAGAAATAGGAATGCAAAATAGGAAGTCTGCACTTTTACCATAAATAAAAATGCCCACTTCTATAGCAGTTTATTAAGTTTTTGTGTGGTAATTTTAGTATATCATATAAATATTATTGTTGCAAGTTAATAATATAATTCAATACGAATTTTTAATCTTTGGATTTATAATATAATTTACAATGGCAATATCCTTCAAAATCAGGGTCGGCCATTTGTTGCTTAAATTCTTCACAGATACATTTATATTCAGGAAGTTTTTGTAATCTGCAAGGACAATAACCGTCCTTCATTTTAAGACCTTCTTTGACTTTTGCTACAATTTCTTTATCTTCGTTTAATCTTACTGCCATACTACTCACCTCTTATTAATTTCATTATAGTATTTGTTCGTATAAAAAGCAATAACCTGAAGACATAAAATCTTCAGGTTATAAATTTATTTATTTGAAATACTTAATAGCTGCTTCAAACATACGGATATCATATTCACCCGGTACATTCTTATAAAGACCGTCACCGATACGCTCGCTGTGACCCATCTTACCGAATACACGACCATCAGGTGATGTAATACCTTCAATAGCACACAATGAACCATTTGGATTGAAGTCAATATTTGATGTAGCGTTACCGTCAAGGTCAACATACTGTGTTGCAATCTGTCCGTTAGCAGCAAGCTCTGCAATCAATTCTGGAGATGCAAGGAACTTACCTTCACCGTGAGAAATTGGAACATTTACAACATCACCAACATTCATAAGGCTGAGCCATGGTGATTTTACAGATGCAATTCTTGTATGAACAATTCTGCTCTGGTGACGACTGATGTTATTGAATGTAAGAGTTGGACAATTTTCATCAGTGTCAATAATCTTACCATAAGGAACAAGACCAAGCTTAATAAGTGCCTGGAAACCATTACAGATACCGCACATAAGACCGTCACGATTATCAAGAAGGTCTGTAACTGCTTCTTTAACTGCAGGGTTACGGAAGAATGCAGTAATGAATTTAGCTGAACCGTCTGGTTCGTCACCGCCTGAGAATCCACCAGGAATGAAGATAATCTGGCTCTCTTTTACTTTAGCAGAGAAACCTTCAACACTCTTTGCAACATCTTCTGCAGTAAGGTTTCT
>JAZQUC010000113.1:0-1989 GCA_045631075.1 Candidatus Fimenecus sp.
CCTAAGCCTGATGGTACTATTACTGACGAGGAGACTGAAGTACTCCTTACAATGGGTGAATGGCTCCAGACTAATGGCGAAGGTATTTACGGCACAACATTCTGGAAACAATTCGGTGAAGGCACTGTAAACGCTGAAGCAGGTTTCTTCAAAGATGGTGATGAAAAGAAATTTACCAGTGAAGATTTCAGATTTACATATAAAGATGGTTATCTCTATGTTTTCCAGATGAGACCATCAAAAACTGTAAAAATCAAGACACTTAAGCTTCATAACCCACACGATTACTTAATTGAAAGTGTTGAACTTTTAGGCAGTGATGAAAGAATCGACTTTGTAAGAGATGATGAAGCACTTACAATTGAAATTAAGGGTGAAATCAAGAACGATTTACCAATCTGTTTTAAAATTGCAATAGGGTGATGAATTATGAAACTTAAAAACGGTGCAGTAGAATTTTATGAAATAAAACAGGACAGTTTTGTTCATGATTATGACGAAAACATTCCTTTTGACGAGTATCTTTACAAGGAAGACCTCGGTGATGACTTTGTTGACATCCGTACATTCGGTGCAGATGAAAATGCTGACTTTCTCACAAATACCAAGGCAATTAACGATGCCATTACAAAGGTGAGTGAGAATGGTGGCGGTACAGTTTATGTGCCAAAGGGTGAATTCCTTTGCTCAACTGTCAGATTCAAGAGTAATGTGCGACTTTTTGTTGAGGGAACACTCCGTTGTATCACATTTGAGCAGAATTTTGACGCTGAAGACAAGCTTTACTACGGATTTATCTTCGGTGAGGATGCTGAAAACGTAACACTTTGCGGTGGCGGTCGAATCAGCGGTAACGGTGTAACATTCTGTGAAGAGCCAAAAAGTGACAAGTTACTTCTTCCTCTTGAAACATTCCACCTTAAAAGCTATATAATGGCTTTCAGAGGCAGAATCCGTTTCAGAAAACAACCAAGTTACAGAGTTAACCTTGTAGAATTCCAGAGATGCAAAAATGTTGACATTCACAATATTGAAATGCACGAATCTGCACGATGGACATGCAACATTGTGGAATGTAACGGAGTGGACATCAGAGATGTTGTTATAAACAGTAATTATCACGTTTCAAACAGTGACGGTTTTGATATTACAAGCTCACAGAATGTGGTAATTGACCATTGTTATATTGCTACGGGTGACGATGCACTTTGTATTAAGGCTCACGAAAGCCTTGATGTGGAAAATGTGCTTATTAAAAATTGTAAGTCAATGAGCCTTGCGAACTGTTTTAAAATCGGTACTAATGTTCATCACAATGTAAAAAATGTAACCATAAAGGATTGCGAATTCTTTATGGATGGAACAACAGGCGGATATGCAGGAATTTCTATTCAGTCTGACCGTGGTTCAGTCGTTGAAAATATTACTTGTGAAAATATTAAAATGAACGGAATTACATCTGCATTCCTTGTATGGCTTGGTAACAGACACGAGGGTACACCAGGCAAGCTTTCAAATATTACAATTAAAGACATAACCGCTGAAAATGTTTCCTTGCCATCTGCCGTTTCAGGAACAATATTTGACGGCAAGGCTTATGAAACTGAAAATGTTGTAATCGAAAATGTAGATATAAAATATCGCGATAGCAAGGAAGAAATATATACCCGTCCTGAAGGCGTAGGATATGAAGCTATGATTGAATATCCTGAAATCACACGACTTTCAAGTATTTATATTTCATCACACGAAGAATCCCCTTATTGGGAATTACCTGCATACGGACTTTATCTTCGTCATTGTGGTAATATCAGAGTTGATAATTTCAATTGCAAACCGAGAAGTGTAAACACACGACCTGAAATTTTTAAGGAAAAAGAATAATCAAAGATAAAAAAGGCACAACCGACAAAAAATCGGATGTGCCTTAATTATTTTATTGTAAGTTATATTTCGCAAAATCTTCTGAGATAATTTGCTGCTTCGCCT
>JAZQUC010000114.1:0-10684 GCA_045631075.1 Candidatus Fimenecus sp.
CGACAGACCATTCCTTTCAGAAGTTTGCGAAACTGTAATCAAGGAAAATGCAAACGCATATCCAAACCTTGTTGAAAAACAGGATTACATCAAGAAAGTTATTGCTATGGAAGAAGAAAGCTTCTATAAGACAATTGACTCTGGTCTTGGTCTTCTTAATGAAATGATGGCAAATTCAAAGGATAATGTTCTTTCAGGTGAAGATGCTTTCAAGCTTCAGGATACATTTGGTTTCCCAATCGACCTTACAAAGGAAATCGTTGCAGAAAATAATATGACAGTTGACGAAGATGCTTTCAAGAAGTTTGTGGAAGAAGCAAGAATGAAAGCAAAGTCAGTTAAGCGTGACGGCGCTGAAACAGACTGGAGAAACAGTGGCGTATCATTTAAGGATGTTACAAAAACAGAATTTACAGGATACGAAGAAAACAACACAAATGCAACTGTTGTAGCTCTTGTTTCAAACGGTGAAAGAGCAGATTTTGTAGAGTCAGGTGACGCAATTCTTGTTCTCGATAAAACATCTTTCTATGCTGAAAGTGGTGGACAGGTTGGTGACACAGGTGTTATCACAATCGGTGATAGTATATTCGAAGTGACAAACACAACAAAGGATGCTGACGGTGTTGTTCTTCATCACGGTACACTCACAGGTGATGCTGTGAAGGTTGGTGACACAGCAGTTACCGTATATAACGAAGAAAACAGAAAAGCAATTATGAGAAATCATACTGCTGCTCATCTTCTTCAGGCTGCACTTCGTACAGTACTTGGTACTCACGTTGAGCAGGCTGGTCAGCTTGTTGACGGAAATGAAGTTCGTTTTGACTTCACACATTTCACAGGTATGACAGGTGAAGAGCTTAAAAAGGTAGAAGAACTTGTTAACGAAGAAATCCTTAATGCAACAGAAATGCTTATTCGTGAAATGCCTATTGATGAAGCAAAGGCTATGGGTGCTATGGCACTTTTCGGTGAAAAGTATGGTGATGTTGTTCGTGTTGTTAAAGCAGGTGACTTCTCAACAGAACTTTGCGGTGGTACTCATGTTGACAATACAGGCAAAATCGGTCTTTTCAAGATTGTTTCTGAATCATCAGTTGCAGCAGGTGTTCGTAGAATTCAGGCTGTAACAGGTAAAAATGTTCTTAAGTATATTGATGAGAAGAATAATCTTCTTTTCGCAACAGCAGAATGCTTTAAAGTTGGTAATGTTTCTGCCCTTCCACAGAAGGCAGTTGCAGTTGCAAATGACCTTAAGGCAAAGGAAAAGGAAATTGCAAGCCTTAAAGCAGAAATCAACTCATTCAAGACTGCAGGTATTATGGCAGGTGCTGTTGATGTTAAGGGTGTTCAGCTTGTAGTTTATTATGCAGGCGAACTTGATGCTAATGGTCTTCGTAGTATGGCAGAAACTGCAAGAGATTCAGCTCCTAACACAGTTGCTGTTATTGCTGGCTCAAATGCTGAAAAGGGTACTTGTTCATTTGCTTGTGCTTGTGGTAAGGATGCAATTGCTAACGGTGCTCACGCAGGTAACATTGTTCGTGAAGTAGCAAAAGTAGCAGGCGGTTCAGGTGGCGGTAAACCTGATATGGCTATGGCTGGTGGTAAAGATATTTCAAAGATTGATGATGCTTTGATGTCTGCAAAAGAAATTCTTGCTTCAATGATTAAATAAGGGGAAACGATTATGGATTGTCTTTTTTGTAAAATAGCAAACGGTGAAATTCCATCAAATAAGGTTTACGAGGACGATAAAATCCTTGCTTTTCACGATATTGCACCTCAGGCTCCTGTTCATGTGCTTGTAATTCCAAAGGAACATGTTGCAAGCAGTGCAAATGATGTGAATGCAGAAAACTGTGAAGCAATCGGATATCTTTTCGCAAAAATTCCTGAAATTGCTCGCCTTGCAGGTGTTGACAGCTACAGAATTATTAACAACTGTGGTGACGAGGCAGGTCAGACTGTAAAGCACATTCATTTCCACATTTTAAGTGGTGATAATTTATCAGAAAAACTTGTTTAAGGAGTGTTTAAGTTGAAAAGACCAATGGCTACAATCGGCTTTTCAATGCTTTTAACATTTCTTTTAATCACAAATATTACACATAAGGTGACTATTGCGCTTTTGACAGGTGCAATAGTCATTTTTGCTTTGTTTTTGATTTTCAAGAAATTGCGGAAAAACTTATCCGTAATTTTTGCGTTGTTTGGCTTTATTGTGTTTACACTTTCATTCATTTCAGCAGAAAAATATTACTTTAATGAAAAGTCAGAAATGGAAAATGAACAATATTTTCAAGGTGTTGTATGTGAAATTCCCAATGATTCTGATTATGCTTTTTCTTACATAGTGAAAATTGAAAACAAAAACTATAAAATTCGCTATGTGTCTGAAACTGACCATTTTCTTCGTGAAGGTGACATTGTAAAGGTTAACGGAAAATGTAATAACGAAATTCAGGAAAAGGATTTGTTCGGTAATTCACTTTCATCAAAAATCTATTTTACTTTTTTTGAAAGTGATGAATGCAGTATCAGAAAAACAGGTGAGATTAATTATTACTATAAAAATATAGGTGCTGTTAAACGAAATTTTTCTGAAGTCGTTACAAAATATCTTCCTGGCAGAAACGGTGCTATTGCACGTGCAATTACAATAGGTGACAAGACAGAACTTGATGAAAAGGTTACGGAGTATTTTAAATTCTGCGGAACATCACATTTGCTTGTTATATCGGGACTTCATCTCTCTTTAGTATCAGTATTTATAGTGAATTTTCTGAATAAATTTTCTAAATTAAGGAAATATTCCTCGTGTATAGGACTTTTCTGTTTGCTTATTTATTCAGCAGTTACAGGTTTCGGTGTTTCGGTTTTACGAGCAGGAGCAATGGTAGCTGCTGTGCTTGTGGCAAAATTATTCAATCGTGATGCTGACAGTATAAATTCCATAGGATTTGCAGTAACATTTATACTTCTTATCAATCCGTTTGCACCTTTTTCTGTGGGGCTATGGTTGAGCGTTCTTTCAACACTTGGTTTGCTTACATATGCAGGTAAAATAAAAATATGGTTAAGTGAAAAAGTCAGCGGAAAAGTAATTTCGAAATCCTCATTGTTCAATCTTTTTATCAATGCATTTTCAATAAGCTTTGCAACAATGGTTTTTACATTACCTGTGTTTATTTTTAAATTTAAAATGGTGTCAATTGTATCGGTTGTGACAAATTTCCTTATGGTAGATGCAGCACTTGTTATGATGATTTCTACTTTTGCGGGTGTATTATCACACATTATTTTCTTAAAACCGATTTCGCAGGTTTGCTTTTTAATAACAGGTGTAATCGGAGAGTTTCTTCATACTATTGCAGAAAAAATCGGTATGTGGGAATGGTCAACAATATCGTTGGAGCATAAATACTACAAATATTTCTTTATAGTAGCAATTGTGTGTATCAGTATCACTTTGCTGGTGAAAAAACAAAAACCTTGTTTACTTAAATATGCAACAATGTTACTTTCACTATCATTTATTATATTGACAACATATTGTGTGTGGTTTAGCTATAACACTCCTACGGTGGAAATAGTAGGAACAGACCGTAATCCTGTTATAACTGTTAATTGCAACAATGAAACTGTGTTAATAGGTACACAGAAACACAAAAATATCGACATAATAAAGGCTGTGCTGAACAAACATAATAAAAAACAACCTGATATGCTTGTGGTGACGGAAAATCGTTCAGAAGTAATATCAGAAACGATAAATATTTATAATAATTTTGGTAAAACAAATACCTGTTTTTATAGTTCGTCACCAAAAATCTTTGAAGAAACATCAAAGGATTCAATCAGGGGATTTTCAATAAATGGAAATATCAGGGCAGAATTTATAGAAAACGATTTTATACAGATTTCGGCTGATAATAAGTGTGTTATTATCGCAGAATGTAAAAACGCAGAAAATATATTTGAAAACAAAGAAGATTGTGATATAATAATTGTGTATGGAAAAAATTTATCTGAATATGAAGATTTGCTTAAAGAAAATCAAGGGGATATTCAGATAATTTCTCTTGTCAAAGGAGAAAAAGTAACGATTAATTTTTAGTGTAACGGGAGAAGAAAATGGCGCTTATTTATGAGGCAGATTTAAAAAGACAGATTAAAGAAAAAAATATGTCAAACTGCTATCTTTTTTACGGAAGTGAAGAATACTTAAAACAGTTTTATGCTGAAAAGATTTGTAAAACTTTTGTAACGCCAGGTAGCGAAACATTCAGTCTGCGTAAATATGACGGTAAGGAAAATACCCTTGACGATGTGCTTGAGGGTGCTTCATCTATGCCTTTTATGAGTGAATACTGTGTTGTAATTGCTCGTGATTTTCCATTGGATACGCTCAATAATGACGATAAAAACAAGCTAACAGTTTTTTTGGAAAACACCCCAGATACATCAATAACAATTTTCTGGATGGATAGTATTGAGGTTTTGCCTAAAAACGCAAAATGGAAATGGGTTGTTGAAAACTTTCAACAATGTGCTACAATCGTTGATTTCGAAAAACCGACAGGAAGAAATCTTTTAAAGCTTCTTTGTGCCTATGCATCACGACAGGGCTGTATGATGAGTGACAGTACTGCATCATACCTTGTTGAAATTGCAGGTGACGGACTTAATACATTGTTTAATGAAATTCAGAAAGCAGCCAACTTTGCAGGTCAAGGGAACGAAATTACCCGTGATTGCATTGATGGTGTTGCTGTCCGTTCACTTGAAGCAAAGATTTTTGATTTGGCAAAGCTTATTCTTAACCAGAATCCGCAAGGCGCATTGGAACTTCTTCACATACTTATGATGCAGAAAGCAGAGCCTATTGATATTTTTGGTGTTATTTTAATGTCTTTCCTTGATGTTTATCGTGTTAAGGTCTCGGTGTCAGGCGGAGAAAGTATGCTCTATCCTGCAAAAATATTTGATTATCGCAACAAGGATTTTCGTCTTAAAAATGCTGACAGATATGCAAAATCTCTTTCTATGGAACAAATCCGCGAATGCTTTGACTGTTTTGCCCAAGCCGATAAATCACTTAAAAGCACAGCACAGAACGGTGAATTGATTCTTGAAAAACTTATAGTGAAGATTTCACTTATAATAGCAAGGTGACCGCTGTGATAAAGATAAATGAAGCAGTAATAGTTGAAGGAAAATATGACAAAATAAAGCTTTCAGGAATTCTTGATACAATTATTATAGAAACTGATGGCTTTGCAATATTTAAGAACAAGGAAAAGCAACAGCTTATCCGTTTTCTTGCAGAAAAACGCGGAATTGTTATCTTGACAGATAGCGACGGTGCGGGGTTTAAAATCCGTTCTTTCATAAAAGGGATAACCAAAAGTGAAAATGTGAAAAATGTGTATATTCCCGATGTTTACGGAAAAGAAAAAAGAAAAACCGAATTTTCAAAAGAAGGAAAAATCGGTGTTGAGGGAATGAAAGTCGATATCATTATAGATGCATTAAAAAAAGCAGGTGTTATTTATAGTGAGAATGAAAAGAAAACAAGTCGTGAAATCACCCACACAGATTTTTTTGAAGACGGTATAAGTGGTGGTGAAAACAGCAGTTTTATTCGTAAAGCTCTTGCAAAAGAACTTGGACTTCCCGAAAAAATCAGTTCGTCTTCACTTCTTAAAATCATAAATTCATATATGACTTACGAAGAATATAAACAAATCATTGAAAAAATGTACAATAGTTAAATTTTCTATTTCCAAATCAAGGAAAATATGATATAATAACTTTTCAAACTCAAATTTTTATGAACTTGAGGTATATAAAATGCATGTTCAAAGTAAATTTCCAATAAATAAACCTTTTTATGAGGTTCGCCAGATAAGAGATTTCAAGGATTTGATTGACCAAAGTGAAAAACTCTATTCAGAGCGTCCTGCTTATAAGCTTAGGAATAAGGACGGTGTTTATTATGAGGTTACTTATAGTAATTTCCGTCATTCAATCAATTACCTTGCAAACAGCCTTGTAAATGATGGCTATAAAAGAGCACATATTGCTGTGGTTGGTGCAAACTCATATAATTGGTCTGTAACATATCTTGCAGTAACATGTAGTGATAATGTTATTGTTCCGATTGATAAGGAATTGACAGCAGAAAATATGATGGATGTCATTATAGATTCTGATGCAACGGTTCTTTTCGGTGATAAAAAATACATCAAACGAATTGAAGCGTTAAAGGAACAGTTACCTGAAGGCTTCCGCTTTATCTGTTTTGATGATGTTCAGATTGATGGTGTTGAACACTTTGAAGACTATATCGACATAGGAAGACAACTTTATAGAAAAGGTGTTAAGCATCTTGATAATATTACTGTTGACCCAGAGGCAACAACTGCAATTCTCTTTACATCAGGTACAACAGGTGTGTCAAAGGGTGTTTGTCTTAGTCAGAAAAATATCTGTTCAGTTGTTATGGGTGCAGCAGGTTGCATCAAGGTTACTCCGGAAGACCAGCTTCTTTCAGTTCTTCCTATTCATCACACTTATGAATGTACAGTTGGTTTCCTTTATATCATTTATTCAGGTGCTTGTATTGCGTTCAATCAGGGACTTCGATATATTACAAGGGATTTTCAGGATATAAAACCAACATGCTTTATTACTGTTCCGCTTCTCATTGAAAAAGTTCATGCAAAAATTATGAAGAAGATGGAAGAAAAAACAGCAGGTAAGCTTATTTTCAAACTTGGTAAATATGCATCAATGGCAAGCCGAGCAATGGGTGTTAAGGGCGTTGACAGAAAACTTTTTGCAGAGGTTATCGAAACATTTGGTGGAAGACTTCGTCTTATCGTAACGGGTGCTGCTGCTATTGACCCTCGTGTTGCAGAGGACTTTATGCATATGGGTATTGACCTTTATATCGGTTACGGTCTTACAGAATGTGCACCACTTGTTGCTTGTAATAATGACAGACTTATGCTTCCTGATTCAATCGGTACACCTATGCCTGGTGCAGAGGTTGCGATTTATAACCCTGACGCATTGGGCGTTGGTGAAATCTGGGTAAGAGGACCAATGGTTATGAACGGGTATTATAAAAACGAAGAAGCAACTGCTGAAGTTATTACTCCTGACGGTTGGTTCCGTACAGGTGACCTTGGTACTTGTGACCGTCATAACTGTTATAAGCTTACAGGCAGAAGTAAGAATGTTATCGTTACAAAGAACGGTAAAAACATCTTCCCTGAAGAAGTCGAGCTTTACCTTAATACAAATCCGATTATTGAAGAAAGTATCGTTTTTGCTGATGATGTTGATGATGAAACACTTGTCAGTGCTATGATTTATCCTAACTATGAACAGATTAAAAATAATCTTAAGCGTCAGGATATCACGAAGGAAGATGTTCAGAAAACAGTTGACGAAGCTGTTAAGGATGTTAACAGAAAACTTCCTAAATACAAGAAAATCAGAAGTTATGATATAAGCGAAACTGAGTTTGAAAAAACAACAACAAAGAAAATTAAGCGTCAGGTAAATATTGATAAAAAGAAAGCAAAAAAACAGGCTGAAGAAAAAACAGAGGAATAATAAAAATGATTTTTGGTCAGGATAATCTTGAAAACAATTCAAACGGTCTTACCGTAATGGCAATTATGGCGTCACCAAGAAAAAACGGCTACACAGCAAAGCTTCTTGGTAGTCTTTTGCGTGAATTCCCAAAAGGAACAAATTTTGATATTGTAAATGCATATGAACTTAATCCCGTACCTTGTAATGCTTGTGGCTATTGCAAGGCAGGTAACGGTTGCACAAAAAAAGACCTTGAGGATTTTTGGGTAAGGTTTGAAAATGCAGACATAATCGTTTTTGCAACACCTATTTATTTTATGGGTGTTCCTGCACCATTCAAAGCATTGATTGACCGTTTTCAGCGTTATTATGAAGCAAGATTTCGTCGCAATATGAAAAATCCGATTGAAAAACATCGAAAAGCATTGCTTATTGTAACAAGTGGCTCTGACGGTGAAATCGGATACGAAGTAATCAAGCACCAGCTTTTACAGGCGTTTTCAGTTCTTAATATTGAACTTTGCGGTGTAACACTTGCGAAAAATACTGATAAATGTGGTGTTGATAATACAGATGTTGACAGAGCAAGAGCATTATATTGGAAGGTGAGATAAAATGGCAGTAATTAAAGTTGATTTAAACAACTTTGCAGAAGAAGTTTTGAAATCAGAAAAACCTGTTCTTCTGGATATGTATGCTGATTGGTGTGGTCCTTGTATGATGATGGCACCTGAAATTGATGCTTATTCAGAAGAAACAGACGCAGTAAAAGTATGTAAACTTAATGTTGATGATGCAACAGAACTTGCACTCACTTATGGTGTAATGAGTATCCCGACAGTTCTTCTTATCGAAAACGGACAGGAAGTAAAACGCTTTGTCGGTGCAAAGGAAAAGCATCAAATTGCAGAATTTGTAGGAAAATAAGAAAAAAGGGCTGATTTTAAATCAGTCCTTTTTTAATGCAAATAGCAGTGCAAAATATCGATACACTAAAAATAATATTTTTTATAAAAAAACACTTGACAAATGCGTTTTGTTAATATATAATTATTTTTGCTCGTTGGGGAATAGTGTAACGGTAGCACGACAGACTCTGACTCTGTTTGTTGGGGTTCGAATCCCTATTCCCCAGCCATGAAGAATGAAGACAAGTCTTTTGACTTGTCTTTATTTTTTTATTTTGATGGCTACTGGGATTCGAACCCGAGAGGGTCTGAGCGTTAAGAAAACGATATAGTATATCGATTTTCGCGAAGAGCACAATGCGAATTTCCCATTCGCATTGTGAATCTATAATTCGAATCCCTATTCCCCAGCCATAAAGACCACTGGAAATATCCGGTGGTTTTATTTTTTTGTATTGTTCATTTGTATTAAGTGTGATATAACTATATTGACAAACTTGAATTTGTAGGAGTGATTGCAAATGGAATGGAATTCAGCATTGTATGATAGTAAGCATGGTTTTGTGGCTGAATATGGTAAAGGTTTATTTGAGTTTGTTCCCAAAAATGATGAACAGACAATCTTGGATTTAGGGTGTGGCACAGGTACTCTTACAGCACAATTAATAAGTTTTGGAAATAAAGTCATAGGTGTTGACAGTTCACAGAATATGATAGATAAAGCCAAAAAGCAGTTTGGCAATATTGAATTTATGGTATGTGATGCACTAGATTTGCCTTTTGAAAAGGAATTTGATGTTGTTTTTTCAAATGCCGTATTTCATTGGATAAGTGACCATAATACTTTGTTGAAAAATGTATATAAAGTATTAAAGCCGCAAGGAGTATTGGTATGTGAGTTTGGTGCAAGTGGTAATATTGCAACTATAGAAAATGCTTTTGCAACTGCTTGTAAAGGGTTAGGATATGATTACAAACCTAAATTCAATTTTCCTACGGTAGAAAATTTTGGTAATTTGTTGGAGAATAACGGGTTTGTAATTGATAGGATTTATGATTACGATAGACCAACAGAGTTAAAAGATAATGAAGATGGATTGGTTAATTGGTTGAAGCAGTTCTTTGCTTCGGATTTGGCATTAATGCCTGAATACACACAAACTATGATTTTTAAAGAGGTTGAGGAATTAACAAGAGATACACTTTTGGATGGGAAAAAATGGGTTGCTGATTATCGAAGATTAAGAGCAATTGCTCATATATAATCAAACCCCAATTTATCGTAATGTTTAAAAATTAATCGCAGAACACACAAACGACCACTGGAAATATCTGGTGGTCTTATTTTTTTGTTTACATATCCGTTTGAAGTTGATATAATTTAGAAAAAAGGTTTTTCATAAGGTAGGGATATTATGAAAATTGATTTAAGGGAAATGAGAAAATTACAGACATTCAAGGGGTGGGGTACATCTGCTTGTTGGTGGAGTCAGTATTGTGCTGATGAAAAGGCTTCAGATGAAATTGCAGAACTTTTATATGGTGATACGGGTCTTGGACTTAATATATACCGTTACAATATCGGTGGTGGGACAGACCCTGAAAATTGTCGAGTAACTAACCCTTGGCGAGTAACTGAAAGTTTTTATAAATATGACCGTGAAACAGCAGAAGGTGAGTATGACTTTTCTGCTGATAAAACTGCTATAAATATGATGAAAAAATGTCTTGACAAGGGTAATGTTGACACTCTTATCGTATTTGCAAATTCACCACATTATTCACATACATCAACAGGTCAGGCATCAGGTAGCCTTATTAATCATACCTGCAACCTTCCTATGTCAAATTACAGAAAATTTGCTGATTACTTCCTGACTTGTACACAGGCGCTTATTGATATGGGATTTCCTGTTAAATATGTAAGTCCTATTAACGAGCCTCAATGGAAATGGGGTGGCAGTTATGTGTGGCAGGAGGGTTGCCATTACGAAACTGAAGAAATGGTGGCTGTTTATCATATTTTTGCTGAAGAAATCCTCAAAAGGGGAATGGATGTTAAACTCTATGGTCCTGAAAGTGGACAGATGATGGGTCTTACTCCTGATTACATAAAGGCAATTACTGCTGATGAAACAATTATGAAAGTAATGGATATTTTT
>JAZQUC010000115.1:0-4750 GCA_045631075.1 Candidatus Fimenecus sp.
GGTGTACGCACGGTGACGTGTTTAGCTTGCCAGTACTAATAGGTCGAGGGCTTGACCATTATGCTTGGTTCATACAGTACAATTTCTCAGAATGATGACAATATCAATCACCTCATCTTTGTTCAGTTTTCAGGGTACATACTAAAGACCTTCAATCGAAGGTCTTTTTTTTTCGCTCTTTTACCATATTGAACTGTTTAATTATGGGTGATATAATTATCTCGCAAATAGTGTATGATAATGTTGGAGGAAATTATGATTAGAAAAGCTAAAAGTACAGATTATTCTGAATTACAAAAATTGTCTTTTGAAGATTTAGGATATGAATGTCATGCTGAACTTGTTAAAATTAGATTAGAAAACCTTGACCTCAATAATGAATGTGTATTTGTTGCAGATGTTAATGGTAAGGTTGCAGGTTATGTTCATATTATAAAATTCAATACCTTGTATTATAAGAGTATGGCAAATATTCAGGGTTTGGTTGTTGCAAAAGAACACCAACGAAAAGGATATGGCAAAGAGCTTATGAAAGCGGCAGAAGATTGGGCAAGAGATAAAGATATTGAAATGGTAAGGCTTAATTCAGGTTTTGTTCGACCCGAAGCTCATAAATTTTACCGTGCTATAGGTTATAATTACGAGAAAGAACAAATTAGATTTATGAAAGAATTATAATGCCTTGTTGTTCTTGTTACATGCAAATCGGAGTTCGCCGACCCATACATAATATACATTTAAGTTAGCTTACGTATTGAATATATGTGGGCTAATTTTTATCAATAATATTTTGAAATACTATTGCAACGACTTTTTGTTTTTGTTAAAATATGTATATAATGGCGAAGGATGTGATATTTTTATGAAAGCTATTGTAGGTGGCAAAATTATTCTTAAAGACAGAGTAGCAGAAAACTGTGCTTTGCTCTATACAGATAAAATCGAAGGAGTTATTCCTGAAAACCTTGTTCCTTCAGATGCAGAAATTATTGATGCACAGGGTGGCTATGTTGCACCGGGTCTTATTGATATGCATATTCACGGATATCTCAGTAAGGACGTTTGTGACGGTGAAGAAGAAAGTATCCGTATTATTTCAAAAGGGCTTCTTGCAAACGGTGTCACAGGTTATCTTCCAACCACAATGACAGAGGATATGGGTGTTATCCGTAAAGCTCTTGAAGTTTGTCGTGATTTGAAAGAAGAAAGCAAAACTTGGAACGGTAGTGCTATTTTAGGCTGTCATGCAGAAGGTCCTTTTATCAGCGAAAGCAAAAAAGGTGCTCAGGATGCTAAATATATCCTTAAACCTGATGCTTCCATCGTAAAAGAATACAAAGATATCATTAAAGTAATTACACTTGCACCTGAAACTGATACAGACGATTTCAGTGCAATTCGTGAGATTTGCCGTGACACAGATGTTGTTGTATCAATGGGACATACATCTGCTGATTATGAAACTGCAATGGCAAGTATAAATGCAGGTGTTAAGCACACAACACATCTTTTCAATGCAATGACTCCGCTTACTCATCGTGCACCCGGTGTAGTTGGTGCAGCGCTTAATGGTGATGTAAGTGTTGAACTGATTGTTGATACAGTTCATGTTGCTCCAACACTTTACAATATGTTATGGAAACTTAAAGGCAGAAAGCTCTGTTTTATTACAGACTGCTTGCCTGCAGGCGGTTTACCTGTAGGTGAATACACATTAGGTGGTCAGAAGATCATTTATGACGGCACAATCTGTAAGCTTGAAGATGGCACAATTGCAGGTAGTGTATTACATATCAACAAAGGTGTTTGGAATGTTTATACAAATTCGGATATTCCACTTTATGAGTGTGTAAACTGTGCATCTCTTAATCCTGCAACAGTATTAGGCTTGAATAAAACAAAAGGCTCACTTGAAGTAGGTAAAGATGCTGATATTATTATCACAGATAATGAATTTGAAATTATAAAAACTATTATAGCAGGAGATGTTAAATATGAATCTTAAAGTAAAAGCAAAACTTGACCCAAAATTCCAGCCATTATCAGTTGTTGTTCGTGAAATGCGAGAATCAACAAAAGAAAATGGTCAGGATGTTATTGTTGCAGTAGAAAGAAATAAGGGACAAATCAGTAGATACAAAACAAGAATTTATCCTGATGGTACAGGCCACGATGAAGAAAATTTCCGTTTTATTGAAAGAATTGTAAAAACTCTTTTGTGGGTAGCAGGCGGATATAAGGTTTTTATTGCAGGTAGCGATGTAGTTGGTAATAAAATCAAAGAAGCATACACTCCAAATGGCATTCGTGCATTTGATGAGGATTATATGGCAGGCGTTTTTGAAAATCCGTTTGAAGTTGTAATCTGTTCAATAGATGAAGCGCCTGAAGAATATTATATTGCTGAATCAGTTGGAAGACACCTTGACGGTTGCCGTATTGGTTTTGATGCAGGTGGTAGTGATAGAAAAGTAAGTGCCGTTGTTAACGGTGAAAGTATTTATTCAGAAGAGGTTGTATGGTTCCCTAAACTCAACTCTGACCCTGAATATCATTACCAAGGAATACTTGAAGCAATGAAAACTGCAGCATCAAAAATGCCAAGAGTTGATGCTATCGGTGTTTCTTCAGCAGGTGTTTATATTGAAAACAGAACAATGGCAGCATCACTTTTCCTTAAAGTAGGTAAAGAAGATTTTGACAAGAGAATTAAAAACATCTACCTTGATGTTGCAAAGGAAATCGGTGAAGACATTCCTGTTGTAGTTGCAAATGATGGTGACGTTACTGCTCTTGCAGGTGCAATGGACCTTAATGATGATTCAGTTCTTGGTATCGCAATGGGTACAAGTGAAGCTGGTGGTTATATTGACCAGCAGGGTAATATTACAGGTTGGCTTAATGAACTCGCATTCGTTCCTGTTGACTTCAATGAAGAAGCAATGGTTGACGAATGGTCAGGTGACTACGGTTGTGGTGTTAAGTATTTCTCACAGGACGGTGTAATCAAACTTGCTCCTTATGCAGGAATTGAACTTGACGAAAGCCTTTCACCAGCTGAAAAACTTAAGGTTGTTCAGGAACTTATGGAAAAAGGCGACCAGAATGCAGCTGATATTTATGACACAATCGGTGTGTATTTTGGTTATGCATTAGCATATTACAGCGAGTTCTATGATATCAAGCACGTGCTTATTATGGGACGAGTTACTTCTGGACAGGGTGGACAGATTATTCTTTCAAAGGCACAGGAAGTTCTTGATACAGAATTCCCTGAACTTGCAGCAAAAATGGAACTTCATATCCCTGATGAAAAATCTCGTCGTGTAGGTCAGTCAGTTGCAGCTGCAAGCTTACCAAAAATCAACTAATTTATAATTTGTGGAGTTGGGTGTAATGAATAATAATGACAGATTTGAAAAAGTTTATTCTCAAGGTGTGTTGACGTCGATGGAAATCTGGGTTGACAAAGAAACAGGAGTAAACTATCTTTACAGACAAAATGGTTACTCAGGTGGTATGACTGTTATGTTGGATAAAGACGGCAAACCTGTAATCACACCTGTTGAAAAATAAAATACAAAAAATAACCCTTGTACTTAATCGTACAAGGGTTTTACTATTGTATAAAAATTTTAGGGATTAATATACACCCTGAGCAACCATTGCGTCTGCAACTTTTTCAAAACCTGCAATGTTTGCACCTGCGATAAGGTCGTAACCCATACCGTAACGTTCAGCAGCACTAACTGAAATGTCATAAATATTCTTCATAGCATTCTTGAGCATTTCGTCAACCTTTTCTGCTGTCCAAGCAAGTCTCTGGCTGTTCTGGCTCATTTCAAGACCTGAAACACAAACGCCACCAGCATTAACTGCCTTTGATGGAGCAACTGTTACGCCGTTTTCAAGGAAGTATTCAACAGCTTCTGCAGTTGTTGGCATATTAGCAACTTCAATGTAGTATTTTGTGCCGTTAGCAACAATCTTCTTTGCTTCTTCAAGTGTAACTTCGTTCTGTGTAGCACAAGGAAGAGCAACGTCAACCTTAACACCCCATGGCTTCTGACCTGGGAAGAACTCTGCACCGAATTTGTCAGCATAATCCTTAGCCTTGTCTCTGCCTGATGCACGCATTTCAAGAAGGTAATTAATCTTTTCTTCTGTTACGATACCGTCTTTGTCATATACATATCCGTCAGGACCTGAAAGTGTAAGAGGAATACCACCGAGAGCAGCAATCTTTTTGATTGCACCCCAAGCAACATTACCGAAGCCTGAAACAGCAAATGTCTTACCCTTAATATTTTCACCATCGTGAGCAAGAACTTCATTTGTATAGTAGATAGCACCATAGCCTGTTGCTTCAGGACGAACAAGTGAACCACCGTAAGCAAGACCTTTACCTGTAAGAACACCGTTTTCGAATGCACCAACAATTCTCTTGTACTGACCGAAAAGGTAACCGATTTCCTTACCGCTAACACCGATATCAGCAGCAGGAACGTCAATGCTTGAACCGATATGACGGTAAAGCTCTGTCATAAATGCCTGACAGAATCTCATGATTTCAGCATCGCTCTTACCAACAGGGTTAAAGTCAGAACCACCCTTAGCACCACCCATAGGAAGACCTGTAAGTGAGTTTTTGAATGTCTGTTCAAAACCAAGGAAATAAACGATACTTGCGTTTACGCTTGGGTGGAAACGAAGACCACCTTTGTATGGACCGATAGCAGAGTTGAACTGT
>JAZQUC010000116.1:0-20842 GCA_045631075.1 Candidatus Fimenecus sp.
AGTTCGGTAGCGTTGGTACTCCACTTGATTGTTGTGAAATCAAGATTGTTAATCCTGATGAAGAAGGCGTTGGTGAAATTTATGTAAGAGGCACTAACGTTATGCAGGGTTACTACAATGACCCGGAAGCAACTGCTGCTACATTTGATGGTGAATGGTTAATTACCGGTGACCATGGTAGAATTGATGAAGACGGATTCTTATTTATGGTCGGTAGAAAGAAAAACCTTATTTGTCTTTCTAATGGTAAAAATGTTTCACCTGAAGAAATTGAAGACAAGCTTTCAAGAATCGAATATGTTGAAGAGGTTCTTGTATATCAGGAAGACGAAAAGATTGTTGCTGAATTCTATTTGAACGAAGCTGAATATCCTGATGCTCGTGATAGAATTGATGATGACGTTGCAAAATACAATCGTGAAAATCCAATTTTCAAAAATGTTGCAAGAATTAAAATTCGTGACAAAGAATTCAAAAAGACAACAACAATGAAAATTGCAAGAAATCAGAATGACTAAAAACATATTAAGACCTATGCAGAAACAAACTGCATAGGTCTATTTTTTATAAAATTATAATAAAAATAGTAATTTACACTTGATTTAATTTCCGAAATTTAATATTATAATTAAGATTAGAATTTCATTTGGAGGTTATATAATGAAAGAGGAAAACAGAAAATATGGCCAATTGGCTTATGACCTTGTAAAAAAAGCTGAAAATTTTGGCTCTCGCCTTCCAGGTTCTGAAGGTGAAAGAAAATATGCTGATTTTATGGGTGAAAAGCTTGAAGAAATTGGCATCAAGGCTAAAAAAGAAGAATTTACAGTTTCACCACGTTCAGGTATTGGCGGACTTCCATATGCAGGTTGGGTTGGTATCATTTTAAGTGCACTTACATATTTTGCACTTGGTAATTATCATATTTGGTTTGCTATGGCATTCATTGGTATTGCTATGGTCATTTGGCTTGTTTGCAGTGCATTCCTTTACAAACCTTGGTTTGATATGTTTTTTAAACAAAAAATATCACAAAATATTTATGGTGAATTAGTTCCTGAAGATGGAAAATATGATTACACTATCATTCTTTCAGGTCACACAGATACAAGCTGGAACTGGAAGCACTCAGAAAACGCATCTAAATACCCTGAAAAACCAATTTATGGTCTTATTACTACTTATGGTAAAGTTGGTTTTGGTGCTGTTTGTGTCTTCCTTACAGTAGGAATTTCGGTTGCAATGGCAATAATTTATGCTGCTGCTACTTTTGGTGTTGATTGGGCTGTTCAAAGATATTATGGTGAATCATTATCATTTAACATCTTTACATTTGCTTTACATTTTATACCAGTAATTACTGCTATTGGTAGTGCATTTGTTGCTATGTGGAATGACCCATCAGAAGAAAATGCTTCTAAAGGTGCTATGGATAATGCAACAGGTTGCGCCCTTAGTTATGCGGTTATAAAGTATTTCAAGGAAAACCCTGAAAAAATGCCTAAAAACTGCCGTATCGTAGATTGTAATGTAGGTTCTGAAGAAGCAGGTCTTCGTGGTTCAATGGCATTTGTTCACAAGCACAGAAATGACGATTTGACACAGAATGCTTGGAACATCAACATTGACTCTGTTGCTGACAAAGAATACTTTGAAGTTGTTATTAAAGATGACTGGCAGGGTTGTCGTTTTGATACTGACCTTGAAAAAATGTTCAAGGATACATTCGAAGAAATGGGTATTGAAAGCAAAACAAATGGTTGTATTCATAATCCTGTTGGTGGTTGCGATAGTACCCCAATGACAAGAGGCGGAATTAAGTCTGTTACTTTTGCAGCACAGAATCCAATGCTTACATGGTATTATCATACTTTCCACGATAAGGCTGAACGCTTTGAAATGGAAACAGTTGGACAGGGATTTGATGTTGTTCTCAGCGTTATTGATAAGATTGCTAAATTCCAAGAAGAAAATGGATTTAACGGTCCACAGAAGAAATAACAATCTTAAAAAGGTGTGGCTTTAAGTCATACCTTTTTTAATTTAAATGTTATAAAAAATCATGAAAAATAATTGACTTATTTAATAAATTGGTGTATATTTACTTTATCTATTTAAAGAGATACACAACTACAACGGTTGTGTGAAAAATTAAGGAGGAAATTCTTATGAAAAACTTAAAGAAAGTTCTCGCTGTGCTCGTAGCATTGACACTTGTTGTTACTTGCTTTGCAGCTTGCGGCGGAGACAAAAAACCAAACGAAGATGCTAATGTTCTTAAAATCGGCTTTAGTGGTCCTCTCACAGGTGACTACGCACAGTACGGTAACGGTGTTAAGAACGGTGCTCAGCTTGCTATTGATGAAATCAATGCTGCAGGTGGCATTAACGGTATGAAGCTTGAACTCAATGCACAGGACGACGAAGGCGACCCAGAAAAAGCTGTTAACGCTTACAACACACTTGTTGGTTGGGGTATGAAGTTATCTCTTGGTACAGTTACTTCAGGTGCTTGTATCGCATTCCAGGGTGAAGCTAAAAACGAAAATATGTTCGTACTTACTCCATCAGCTACTGCTGTAGAAGCTATTGATGGCGATAACGCATTCCGTGTTTGTTTCTCAGACCCTAACCAGGGTGTTGCTTCTGCTGACTACATTGCAGACAACAAGGTTGCTGAAAAAGTTGCTGTTATCTATGAATCATCTAACGCATATTCAGCAGGTATCTATGATAAATTTGCTGCACAGGCAAAAGTTAAGAATCTTAACGTAGTTGAAGTTCAGTCTTTCACAAGTGATACAAAAACTGACTTCTCAGCTCAGATTCAGGCTATTAAGTCATCAGGCGCTGACCTTGTATTCCTTCCAATCTACTATAGTGAAGCACAGCTTATCTTAACTCAGGCTAAGGCTGCTGGACTTAATGTTAAGTTCTTTGGTTGTGACGGTCTTGACGGTATCCTTACAATCCCTAACTTTGATACATCACTTTGCGAAGGCGTAATGCTTCTTACTCCTTTTGCTGCTGACGCTACAGATAAGTACACAGTTAACTTTGTTACAAAGTATAAAGATGCTTATGGCGTTGACACAATGAACCAGTTTGCTGCTGATGCTTATGATGCAATCTACATCATTAAGGCTGCTATTGAAAAAGCAGGCATTACAGCTGATATGGACGCATCAGCTATCTGTGATGCACTTAAAGTTGCTATGACAGAAATCACAGTTGACGGTGTTACAGGTACAGGTATTACATGGACAGCAGATGGCGAACCTTCAAAGGCTCCTAAGGCTGTTATCATCGAAAACGGTGCATATAAAGCTCTTTAATTCATAAATTAAAGATAAGTTATAATAAACAATTGGTATGCCGTATGGTGTTTTCCATACGGCATACTTTAAGCTATATATGAACTTTTAAAAGAATCATTAAAAGTGGTTTTTTTAAAAATTCATATTTGGAGGAGAATATATGGAATTTTTATCATATCTTGTTTCCGGTATAAGCCTTGGTAGTATCTATGCTCTTATTGCCCTTGGATACACAATGGTTTACGGTATTGCAAAAATGCTTAACTTCGCTCATGGTGATGTTATCATGGTTGGTGGTTTTGCAATTTACACATTAAGTACAACTATGGGACTTCCACCTATTGCAGGTGTTCTTGGTTCAATCATAATTTGTACTCTTCTTGGTGTTACTATTGAAAAGGTTGCTTACAGCCCACTCAGAAAGGCATCATCACTTGCTGTTCTTATTACAGCAATCGGTGTAAGCTATCTTTTACAAAACACTGCACTTCTCGTATTCGGTTCAGGTACAAAGAGTTTTACATCTGTTGTAAAACTTGACCCTATTGTATTATTTAATGGTGAACTCGTTATCTCAGGTGAAACAATTGCAACAATTGTAATATCTGTTATCATTATGATTTGCCTTACAATTTTCATTAACAAATCAAAGCCTGGACGTGCTATGCTTGCTGTTTCTGAAGACAGAGGCGCTGCTCAGCTTATGGGTATCAACGTAAATAGCACAATTTCTCTTACATTCGCTATCGGTTCAGCATTGGCTGCTGTTGCAGGTGCTCTTCTTTGCTCTGCATACCCTGCCCTTTCACCTACAACAGGCGCTATGCCTGGTATTAAGGCATTTACAGCTGCTGTATTTGGCGGAATTGGTTCTATTCCAGGCGCAATGATTGGTGGCATTGTTCTTGGTGTTATCGAAAACCTTAGTAAGGGTTATATTTCAACTCAGCTTTCTGATGCTATTGTTTTCTCTGTTTTAATTATTGTTCTTCTTGTTAAGCCAACAGGCTTACTTGGTAAGAAAATCAGTGAGAAAGTGTGAGGTGGCTAATATGATTAAACAAAAGAACAAGCTTAACAATACAACAAAAAACAACCTCACAACTTATGGTATTCTTATCGGATTATTTGCATTTGCATTTATAATGTCTGAAACAGGCAATATGTCAAGACTTCTTCAAGGTCTTCTTGTACCACTTTGCACATATTCAATTCTTGCTGTTTCATTAAACCTTGTTGTTGGTATTCTTGGAGACCTTTCCTTAGGACACGCAGGATTTATGTGTGTTGGTGCATATGCTAGTGCATTTTTCTCTGTTGTTACTGAAGATATGATTGAACAAAGTTGGCTCAGATTTTTAATCGCTCTTTTATTGGGCGGTATTTCTGCTGGTATCTTTGGTCTTATTATCGGTATTCCTGTTCTTCGTCTTAAAGGCGACTATCTTGCAATCGTTACATTGGCGTTTGGTGAAATTATCAAAAATATCGTAAACCTACTTTATGTTGGTGTGGATTCTAACGGATTCCATATTTCAATTAAGAGTGCTAATGATTTAGGTCTTGAACCTGACGGCAAAATGCTTATTAAAGGTGCACTCGGTATTACAGGTACACCAAAAGACTCAAACTTTGTTATTGGTTTTATCTTACTCTTGATTACAGTTATTGTTTCACTTAATCTTATCAACTCAAGAACAGGTCGTGCAGTTATGTCAATTCGTGACAACAGAATTGCTGCACAATCAATCGGTATAAACGTAACAAAGTATAAACTTATTATTTTCACAATTTCAGCATTCTTTGCAGGTATTGCAGGTGTATTATACGCACACAATCTTAACTCACTTGCTGCTACAACTAAAAACTTCGGATATAATATGTCTATTCTTATTCTTGTTTTCGTTGTTCTTGGTGGTATCGGTAGTATTCGTGGTTCATTTATTGCTGCAATTATTCTTACAGCTCTTCCTGAACTTTTAAGAGGTGTTGGCGAATACAGAATGCTCTTCTATGCGATTCTTCTTATCGTAATGATGATTGTTAATAATAATGAAAAATTCAAAGCAATTACAAATAAATTTGGCAAAAAGAAGTCAGCAAACAAGGGAGGTAACATCTGATGGCATTACTCGAAGTTAAAGGTCTTGGTATTGTTTTTGGTGGTCTCCACGCTGTTGAAAACTTTAGTCTCTCTCTTGAAAAAGGTAGTCTTTATGGTCTTATTGGCCCAAACGGTGCAGGTAAGACAACAGTTTTTAACCTTCTTACAGGTGTATATAAGCCAACAACAGGTAATTTTTTCCTTGAAGGTGAAAAACTTAACGGCAAGTCCCCTGTTGAAATCAATAAAGCTGGTATTGCACGTACTTTCCAAAATATCAGACTTTTCAAAAATCTTTCTGTTCTTGATAACGTAAAGCTTGGTCTTCACAATCAGGTTAAATATTCAACAATTGAAGGAATTTTTCGTCTTCCAAGATATTTTTCAGCAGAAAAGAAAATGAATAAAAAGGCAATGGAGCTTCTTAAAGTTTTTGACCTTGAAAACGAAGCTGATACATTGGCTGATAATCTTCCTTATGGTAAACAGAGAAAGCTTGAAATTGCTCGTGCATTGGCTACTAATCCTAAACTCTTACTCCTTGATGAACCTGCTGCAGGTATGAATCCAAGCGAAACACAGGAGCTTATGGATACAATTCGTTTTGTTCGTGACGAATTTGATATGACTATACTTCTTATTGAACACGATATGAAACTTGTTAGCGGTATCTGTGAAGAAGTTACTGTTCTTAACTTTGGTGAAGAACTTGCACAAGGTAAAACAAGTGAAGTTCTTAATAACCCAGAAGTTATCAAAGCATATTTAGGTGATTAAGGAGGAATAGGTATGGCACCACTTTTAAAAGTAGATAATATCGAAGTATATTATGGTATGATTAAAGCTTTAAAAGGTGTTTCTTTTGAAGTTAATAAAGGTGAAATTGTTGCTCTTATCGGTGCAAACGGTGCAGGTAAAACAACTATTCTTCACACAGTCACAGGTCTTTTGAAACCAAAGACAGGTACAATTATGTACAAAGATAATGATATTACAAAAACTCCCGCTCATAAAATTGTTACAATGGGTATGGCGCATGTTCCTGAAGGAAGAAGAATTTTTCAACAGCTTTCTGTTCTTGACAACATTAAGCTTGGAGCATACACAAGAAAAGATAAAGATGAAATTGAAGCAACATTAAACTATGTATATGAAAGGTTCCCACGTCTTAAAGAAAGAAAAAATCAGGTTGCTGGTACTCTTTCTGGTGGTGAACAGCAAATGCTTGCTATGGGACGTGCTTTAATGTCAAAGCCTGATTTCATTTTAATGGACGAACCTTCAATGGGTCTTTCTCCCCTTCTTGTATCTGAAATTTTTGATATTATTAAGGCAATTAATGATAATGGTACAACTGTTCTTCTTGTTGAACAAAATGCAAAAAAAGCTCTTTCAATTGCTGACAGAGCCTATGTTCTTGAAACTGGTTCAATAGTTCTTTCAGGTGATGCTAAAGACCTTATGAATGACGAATCTGTTAAAAAGGCATATCTTAGTGAATGATCCTGAAAGGTGGTCAAATTATGGATAATAAAATCGTTATAACTATTGCTCGTGGTTACGGTAGTGGTGGTAAGACAGTAGGCAAAATGCTTTCTAAAGAATTGAATATCCCCTTCTATGACCGCGAAATTCTTTATATGGCTTCTGATGACAGTGGTATTAATTTAAACCTTTTCCAGAAACATGACGAAGAAATTAGTCTTGGATTATTTGACTCTTCAACAAAACAATATAGTGGTAATGTTATTCCACCTGAAGATAGTAAATTTACATCAAAGGAAAATTTATTTAACTATCAAGCAAAGATAATTAAATCACTTGCAGAAAAAGAATCATGTATTATCGTTGGTAGATGTGCTGATTACATCTTAAAAGATAATAATGATGTTATAAAAGTATTTATTTGGGCACCACACGAAGTTTGTGTTAATACAATTAGTAACATGTTTGGTATGAGTGAAAAAGATGCTGATAAGAAAATACGCAAAATTGATAAGCATCGTAGTGAACATTATCACTATTACACTTGCCGTAACTGGGACAATGCAAGAAACTATGACCTTTGTCTTAACAGTGCTGATTTAGGTTTTGATGGTTGCGTTGAAGCTATTAAAGCTTACATAAATGTTTTAAAGAATGTAAAAAAATAACAATCTAAAGGCTACCTAAATTGGTAGCCTTATTATTTTGCCCTAAAACGCTCTAAAACTGCTTTATATTTAAAATATTACAATAAATGTTATTGTTATATAAAAAACTCATATACGTCAATATAAAAGAAAATATCCCCCTATCCAACAGGATAAGGGGAATTAAAATTAATCTTAATATTTAATTATGCCTTTTTCTTTGTAACAGCCTTGATAACAAGAAGAGTTACAACAAGAAGAGCAGCAGATACTGGAAGTACAACGAGTGCATTTGGAACGAAACCTGCAAGCAAGTAACCTACAAATGAAACACCTGCAACTGTCAATGCGTAAGGTAACTGTGTTGAAACGTGGTTAACGTGGTCACACTGTCCACCTGTTGAAGCCATAATTGTTGTATCTGAGATTGGTGAGCAGTGGTCACCACAAACAGCACCAGCAAGGCAAGCTGCGATACATACAACAAGTGATGGGTCTGTTGTTGCGAAAAGAGGAACGATAATTGGAATAAGAATACCGAATGTACCCCATGATGTACCTGTAGCAAAAGCAAGAAGCAAGCCAACAAGGAAAAGAATTGCAGGTAAGAAGTATGCAAGTTTACCAGCTGTTGCATCAACAAGACTTTCAACGAATACGTCTGCACCAAGATTGTTAGTCATAGCACTAAGTGTCCATGCGAATGTAAGGATAAGGATAGCAGGAACCATTGCCTTAAAGCCTTCAGGGATTGCTTCCATACAATCTTTGAATGAAAGTACTCTTCTAATCATAAAGTAAACAATATTTACTACAAGAGCAATAATTGAACCAAGTGCAAGGCCATAAGCAGCATCACAGTTTGCAAATGCGTTAATGAAGCTTTCACCTGAGAAGAAACCACCTGTATAAACCATACCAATAATACAAAGAGCAATGAGAATTACAACTGGAAGAACAAGGTCGATAACCTTGCCTCTTGATGAAACTGGTGTTTCGTCAACATTTGCATAAGGTCTTGCTTCTGTTGTGTAAAGGTCACCATTTTTTGCGTTCTCTTCGTGCTTTCTCATTGGGCCAAAGTCAATGTCAAGTGCTGAAATCATAACAACCATTAAGATTGTAAGCAAAGCATAAAGGTTAAATGGAATTGTCTTAATAAAGAGTTCAAGACCATCTGTACCTTCAACAACGCCACTAACTGCTGCTGCCCAAGAAGAAATTGGAGCAATAATACAAATTGGTGCAGCAGTAGCATCAATAATGTATGAAAGCTTTGCACGAGAAATCTTATGTGAATCTGTTACAGGGCGCATAACGCTACCAACTGTAAGACAGTTGAAATAGTCATCAACGAAAATCAAAGCACCAAGACCAAAACTAGCAAGCATAGCGCCTTTTCTTGATTTAATCTTATTCTTTGCCCATTCACCATAAGCACGGCTACCGCCTGCTTTGTTCATAAGCACAACGATAACACCAAGTACAACAAGGAAAATGATAATACCCATGTTCCAAGTATCAGCAAGCTTGCCGATAAAACCATCTGTCATAATTGTGTTAAACATTGTTTCAAAACTGAAACCATCGTTGCTGAATGCGTAAAGTCCGCCACCCACAAGAATACCAACAAAAAGTGAAGAATAAACTTCCTTTGTGATAAGAGCAAGTGCGATAGCAATCACTGGTGGAAGAAGTGAGAAAATTGTTGAATAAAATCTGCTTGTATATTCAACTGCTTCACCGTCACCGCTAGCAAAAGCAACTACTGACATTGACATAACGAGAATGATAGCAACAACCATTATAGCCAATGTTTTAAAACTGAATTTGCCTTTCATTTTTACATCTCCTTTTTTGTATACAGTATTAGAAACACAGTATACTATAAATACATAGAAAAGATACCATAAATAAGCCTTTTTGTCAATGAATAAATCATTTTGTCGAAGGTAAATAATGAATTTACAAAACCATATTTTTATGATAATATAATATAAAGGAGATGTTATAAAATGATAAGAAATGAAGCTATGTTTAAACTCAGTTATGGGTTGTTTATTTTAACTGCAACAGAAAATGGAAAAGACAATGGTTGTATTATAAATACTGCAACACAAGTAACAGATAATCCTAAAAAAATTACAATTGCTGTAAATAAAAACAACTACACTTGCGGAATGATTGAACGAACAAAAAAATTTACTGTATCTGTGCTTGCACAGGATGTTACATTTGACATGATTAAACGATTTGGTTTTGCAAGCGGTAAGGACACTGATAAATTCACAGGATATAACGACCATTACAGAACAGAAAATGGTACTTTCTTTATATGTGAAGGAACAAACGGTTATATTTCCTGTACTGTTCTTGAAATGATTGATTGTGGTTCACATATTTTATTTATTTCTGAAGTAACAGAAGCTGAAACATTATCCGATGTTCCATCAGTAACATATCAATACTATTTTGACAATATCAAGCCAAAGCCTGAAGCACAAAAGAAAAAGGGTTATGTTTGTAAAATCTGTGGGTATATCTATGAAGGTGATGAATTACCAGAAGATTTTGTATGTCCACTTTGTAAACATGGTGTAGATGATTTTGAACCTATAAAGTAAGTAATTAAGAGAAACGAGGTAGCATATAGCTACCTCGTTTAATATTTATTTTCTTTTCTTTTTTACTGTAACAGCTATTCCAAAACAAATAAATGCAACACCAACTAATGCAAGAACAACTACAAGAGTGTTGTCTTTATTATCTTCATCATTACTGCTATTATCTATAGACTCGTTTATAGTACTTGACTCTGTTTCTGAAGGTTCTTCTGTTAAAACCTCTGTACTTTCTGTTTCAGATTCATTTGTTGATTCTGTTGGCATTTCATTCAATATTGTTATGGAAGAATTACGAACAGTATATGGTATTTTTTCAAGACTGTCTGAAACAAAGTCAGCAGAACTTGGAATAGTAATTTTCAAATCCGTTTTGTCTTTTGCGGATTCAAGAACCTTGAATGTTACTGAAAACAAAATACCTTCTGAAGTGATACTTGAATCAGCTGCCATATATGCAAATCTTACATAAGAATTATCTTTATTTATATTACGAATACTGATAGTTGCATTTGTATCAAGTATTGCACCTTCTTTTGCAGAGACAAACTCTAATTTACTATTATCATAATTGATATCAATAACAGCACCACTAATTTTTGAATTATCACTTACAAATAAATTAACAGTAAATTCATCACCTGCATACACGGTTTCATTTTGCAAAGAAAGAGTAACTGTGTCCGTTGCAAAACAAATTATAGACAATGATGCAAGAATAATTATGCTTGAAATTATAATTGAAAAGATTTTTTTCATATTTATCACCAAGAACATATTAACATAAATATTATTTAAATACAAGAAAAATCCTCCGCAAAAACGGAGGATTAAATTTAATCTTTTAACGAAGAACTTAAAAACTCTTTAAGTCTTTCACTCTTTGGATTTTCAAAAAGTTCTGTTGGAGTACCCTCTTCTTCAATAATACCATCAGCCATAAAAATTACTTTATCAGATACATTCTTCGCAAAGTTCATTTCATGAGTAACGATAATCATTGTTGTATTACCGTCACGAAGCTCACGGATAACACGGAGAACTTCACCTGTAAGTTCAGGGTCAAGGGCACTTGTAGGCTCATCAAAGCAAAGAATTTTAGGTGACAACATTAATGCTCTTGCAATTGCAACTCGTTGTTGCTGACCACCTGAAAGCTGACAAGGATATGCATCAACCTTGTCTTCAAGACCCACTCTTTTAAGCAAATCTAATGCTCTTTGATTGATTTCTTTGATTTTTTCTTTATCTTTTTTCTTAACACCTTCAAGCAACTCAACAGCAAGGGTAAGGTTTTTTAAAATACTATACTGTGGGAAAAGGTTGAATGATTGGAACACAAGACCAAAATTCAATCTTTTCTGACGAAGAGACGCATCGTTTTGTTTATCATGTAATGCAAAGTCAACAAGCAACTCATCATCAACAATAATCTTACCGTTTTCAGCAAATTCAAGAAAGTTAAGACATCTCAACAGTGTTGTTTTGCCACTACCAGACGAACCGATAATTGATAAAACTTCGCCTTTATTAAGTGAAAAACTAATATCCTTCAAAACTTCGACATCATCGAAGCTTTTCTTTATATTTTCTACTTGTAATATAGACATAATTAACCTCGATAATAATCAAATTTCTTTTCAATATAGTTAAATAACAATGTAAGTCCACCACAGAATGCAAGGAAGAATAATCCTGTGTAGAATAATGGCCATATAAGACCGAAATTTGTAAATTCAGTTGCCTTCATAACAATTTCGGAAATAGCTATAACTTTTGCAAGAGAAGTATCCTTAACAAGTGTAATGATTTCATTACTCATTGGCGGAATTATTCTCTTAATAACCTGCATAAGCACAACCTTAAAGAAAATTTGCGATTTGGTCATACCTAAAACCTGACCTGCTTCATACTGACCCTTAGAAATCGACTCAATACCACCTCTGTATATTTCTGAAAAATACGCAGAGTAGTTAATAACAAATGCAATTAAAGCTGCAGTCATTCTTGATTTCATTGGTGTATCAAATACAAGACCAGGCACATAAAAGACCACAAAAAGCTGGAGCATCAGAGGCGTGCCTCTGATGACCCAGACGAATGTTTTTGTGATGAATTTTATAAGTTTAAATCTTGACATTGAACCCATTGAAATAACAAGTCCAAGGGGTAATGCAAACAATAACGTTGCACCAAAAAGGTAGCAATTTTGTAAAAAGCCTTCTAATAAAATACGGCTAACCTGTACAAAAGACATCAATTAAACTCCTAAATTAGTCAGCCTTAACAACAACTGCCTGTTTATTTTCCATATAAGGAATTGAAATCTGCATATTTTCTTCTCTTTCAGGTGTGATTGTCATACCATTCCAGATACAGTCAATATTTTTACTTGCAAGTTCAGTTTCTTTTGAGTTCCAATCGATAATCTGGAATTTAACTGTAACACCAAGTTTTTCACAAACTGCTTTTGCAAATTCTGTTTCAAAACCAATGAGTTCACCATTTTCATTATTGTAATTCATTGGAGCAAAGAGTGTGATACCAACAATAAGTTCACCCTTCTTCTGAATGTATTCCCAGTCAGATTCTTCTGCAGTTACTTCTTCGAATGTGCTATCACCAAGAAGAAGGTCCTGAAGCTTATATGTCTTCGCAATCTTATCAAGAGTACCGTCAGCTTTAAGTTCGTTAATAGCTTTATTTACATAGTTAACTGCATCTGAACCCTTTCTGAAAGCAATACCATATTCTTCTGGTGCAAATGAAACATCTTCAAGAACCTTAAGGTCAGCATAGTCTGTTCCTTCACCAATTGAACCGATTGACATAACATAGTCAATAACTGCCATATCAGCAGTACCAGCTTTAACTTCCATAAGTGCTTTTGCCTGAGAGTCAACAGGTGTCTTTGTGAAATCAGCAAAATACTTGTCAGAATTCATAACCTCTTCACCTGCTGAACCAGCTTCAGCAACAACAACCTTTGCATCATTACCACCACATGCTGAGAAGCAAAGAGCAACCATAAGCACTGCCATAAGGACAGCAAATAATTTTTTCATTTTCATAATAATAACTCCTTTTTAATATATTAAAGTGTTAATGTAATAGTATAATACTATAACAAAGTTATTTTGTCAATGTTTATTCAATTTCATTAAGGAGTTTTTTAAATAAAACCTCTGCTTTTTCACATTCTTTTTGTGTTTCTTTTGATTTTTTGAAAACCAAAATTGAAGACAATGCAATTATAATACTCATACCCATTGTTGTAATTTTTTGCATAGCACCATTTTTATAAAGATAAAAAAGATAAGCAATAATCGCGCATACAGCAACAACATATACAAGTCTTATAAGCGGATCAAAAAGTCTATCATAAACCATTGCATACTCAACATAAGAGCCATTATTATCTTCACCGATATCAACAAGATAATGAAATCTGTCAAATGTCTGAGGTTGAAGCTGATTATTACGAGTATATATGTATTTTACCTTATACATTTTATCAAGTTTGTCATACTTGCCAAATATTCCTGTCATATCATCTTCAGCAGTCGGTGTTTTAAACGCCGAATTTAACTTTTCGCGAATTTCAACAGTTGACATAGCAACATAAATTTTTTCAGGTGCTTTTAACACCTTATAATGAATTTTATTTATTTCCATATTTATCACCTTTGATATTTTATAACAAATGTTAAAAACTTTCAAGTTGAAATAGTAATTAAGATGTGATATATTTAATTGAAATGATTTGAGGTGTAAAAATGAAAAGTTTTACAATAAATAAAAATGATGCTGACCAGCGTCTTGATAAATTTATAACTAAAAGTGTTCCACTTCTTCCAAAAACACTTTTGTATAAATACATTCGTATTAAAAGAATAAAGGTAAATGGTAAACGTGCTGAAATTTCAACTCGTCTTAATATCGGTGATATTGTTGATATGTATATAAATGATGAGTTTTTTGAAAAAGCACCTGAAAAATATGACTTCCTTAAAGCATCAAAGAATTTGAATATTATTTACGAAGATGAAAATATTATTCTTTGTGACAAAAAAGTCGGAATACTCTCCCACCCCGACGATAACGAATACATTGACACACTTATCGGCAGAATAAAACGATATCTTTATGAAAAAGGTGAATACAAGCCTGATGATGAAAATTCATTTGTTCCTTCGCTTGTAAATCGAATTGACCGTAATACAGGTGGTATTGTTATTGCTGCTAAAAATGCTGAAACACTTCGTATTCTTAACCAAAAAATGAAAGACAGAGAATTACATAAGTTTTATCTTTGTATTGTTCACGGTTCGATTAAGAATAAAAATGGACTTCTTGAAGGCTATCTTGTAAAAGATGAAAGCAAAAACAAAGTAACTGTTTCAAAAAAGAAAACAGCAGACGCAAAGGAAATACGCACAAAATATAATGTTATTGATACAATTGATGATTTAAGTCTTGTTGAAGTTGAGCTTTTAACAGGTCGTACACATCAAATCAGAGCACATTTCGCTTCAATTGGTCATCCCCTTCTTGGTGATGGTAAATACGGTACAAATGCACAGAACAAAAAATACGGATATAAAAAACAGTTTTTATATTCATATAAACTTGCATTTGATTTCACAACTGATGCAGGAGTTCTTGAATACTTAAACCATAAAGAATTTTCTGTTGATGATGTTTGGTTTAAAAATGAATTCTATAATGAAGGACTATAATTATGGATTATTTAATGTCGATAGTCGAAAAAGAAATGAACACCAAAGTTAAAGGTGTGTATCCAATCGGAAGTGGTGCAACGGCATCTTGCTATTGTGTTGAACTTTTTGAATATCCTTTTAAAATTGTCGTAAAAACAAGTCCGCATTATGAATTGATGCATGAGGAAATGAAAATGAACAATTATATTAGAGAGCGAGTTCATTTCAAAATTCCTGAAACATATTTCATAGCAAAAAATAATAATATGTCATATCTTGGAATGGAATATATTGAAGGTATCAGCGGTAGAGTTTTAAGATTAAATCAGGTAAATGATAAACATCATCTTGCAGATAATATTCTAAAATGTTTTATTGATATGCAAAGTGTTACAAACGATAAATATGGTTCATTTAATAACCCCAATTATTCAAGTTGGAATGAATATTATTATGACTTATTTTCTAAAATTTATAATTTTGCATCACAAAAGTACAATAACGGTGAGTTAGATAAAAAGACTATCAAAGCACTAAATTGTATAAAGAATAACTTTGATGAAATATTTTCAAATGTGGGCAATAAAGCTGTTCTTTCTCATGGTGACTTTTGGACTCCGAATATGATTTTTGATATAAAAAAATCAGAAATAGCAGGTGTAGTTGACCCTTTCAAGACACGATTTGTCGAACCTGAATATGAATTTTTTTGTTTGACATTAGGTCTTGGAAAAAAATTAAAGCTTTATAAAAAATATAAAAAGCAATTTAATGTATCAAAATATTGCGACTTAAAAGTTGAGCTTTATGCACTTTGTAATGAGATTGATTGGTGGATTAACTTAGATGAAATTGACACAATCGGTTACATAAAAATGAGAGCAAGAAAACTTATACGACAAATGAAAAAACATAAATTAAAGAGGTAGTTTCCTACCTCTTTTACTTTTATTCATATCCTAATTTTTTTAGAATTACAGGGTCACAGGTATTCTCTGCAACTGAGCCAATTTCCTGCCAGATTTTATCTGCTTTTTCCTTCCATTCTTGGAAATCTTCATAGTTTGCAGGATATTTATCATACAATGCACCAACCTGTGTACTGTACATAAGACCTTTTACAAGTTTTGCAATTGTTGTTGGTTTAAGGTTCTTTTTAGCAATACCTGTCAGGATACCCTTAACAATTCCTGCAATATCATTTGTATCAAGCACAAGGCCTGTATCCATACCACCAAGAATTTTTTCACTGAACATAATATCATTCTTAAAAAGAAATTCTGCTTCATCATAGTCCATTGAAATAATACCCATAAGAAGTGGTCGCATTGAGTCAAAATCCTTGCCCTGTGCTACCATATATCTTTTGTTGATACTCCACATTCTTTCTTTTGTAAGGAATTTATCTGATTTTAAGAGATTTGAAATTACTTCAACAGCAATTTCACCTGCAACAAGTGATGATGTGCAACCTTCACCGCAAGTAGGTTTAGTGTGACAAGCAGCATCACCAAGTGTGATAAATCCGTCATCAACAAGAGAATATACAGAAGTATGATATGGTGTCATTCCCTTTTCGATTCGTTCAACCTTATATTCAGGGAAACTTACATTCTTCATAAAATCTTCTTTAAAAATTTCTTCAGCATAATTATAACCGTAGAATGCACCAATACCAAGAATAGCACCGTTAGGATTATCTGATGGTGCCGACCATGATTTATATTGCATAAAGAAACCATCTAAATCTCTTGGATTAAAATCATTTTTAAGGTATTCGGCATAATAAAGAACAACATAGAGAATGTCTTTATTTGTAAGTTTAAAATTGCCTACAACAGAATTATCAGGAAGTTTTGTACGAGCAACAGCAGGAATACCTGAACAATCAGCAACAATTCGGGCATATGCTTCATTTTCACCATCAGTAGTTTTATATTTAGCACCGATAATTCTATTATTTTCATCTTTAATGAAATCAGTAAAAGATGCACCATAAATTGTTTCAGCACCTGCAACCTTTGCTCGTTCAGCCATTGACATTATGTAATCGTGCTTATGCAAACCGATAACAGGAGCTTCAGCACAGGCTTTTGGATATTTACCATAAGGTGAAATCATTGTTGAATGAGCAAAACTAAATTCGCGTAATGGGTCACCTTCTTCTGGAATTACAAGGTCAAACTTTTCCATATCAATCTTTCCCATATGGAAAACATCATATTCCCTTGAAACATCGTCAGGCTGATTTTTTTCAATTACAAGAACTTTAAATCCTTGTTTTGCCATCTGGTATGCAAACCAACATCCTGTTGTTGATGCACCAACAATAAAGACATCATATTTTTTCATAATAATCCTTCTCCCCTGTATTTAAATCTCCATAATTCCTGTTTTTGCAGGTTTACAAAGATAAACATTATCATACTTTTTTGATAATTTTTCATAAGCATCTTCAGCATTTTCCCTATTACTGAAAATTCCATAAACTGTTGGCCCACTACCACTCATAACACAAGCATCAGCACCTGATTTTCTCATAACACCTTTAATATGTGGACGTTTAGGCACTTCAACAGCCTGTTCAAACACATTACCACACAATTTACATATTTTATTATAGTCGCCATCTGCAACAGCATCAATCATTGAAATTCTATCAAGATGACGAACACGATTAAGTGCGTCAAATTCTGCATATGCTTCAGGTGTTGAAACATCCTGGTCAGGTTTACAAAGAACAATAAAACAATCTGGTAAATCCTTAACAGGAGCAATAATGGTGCCTGTTCCAAGTGCAATTGCAGTTCCACCAACAAGGCTGAAAGGAATATCGGCGCCAACCTTTGCACCAATTTCGCAAAGTTCTTTTGTTGAAAGATTTTTATTATAAATTTTATTAAGACAATATAACACGGCAGCTCCATCAGCACTGCCTCCTGCTGTACCTGCTGCCATTGGAATTGCTTTTTCGATTTCGATAGTAATTCCTCTGTCACTTATAGAAAGTGAATCAAAAAAGGCAACAGCGCATTTATATACAATATTTTTTTCATTACAAGGAACACCATCTGTATCGCATTTGATTACAATTTTATTTTCGTCGTTTTTATTTACTGAAACAGTATCATACAAGTCAACAGACTGCATAATCATAAAAAGCGAATGATAACCGTTATCAAGTTTTTTAAGAATATCAAGCATAAGATTGATTTTTGCAGCAGCTTTAACCTTCATAATCATCTCTCCATTTCAATTTTCATTTCTAATGGTGTTCTTTTTTGGAAGAATGTAATACTGTCAAATCCTGCTTCCAAGGCTGCAGAATATGCCATATCAATATCAGCGGCAAGATGTTCAGCATAATGAGCATCAGAACCAACTGATACATATTTACCACCAAGTTCCTTAAATCTTTTTAAAATATCAACCTCAGGTGAAAGTTTATTAAGAGGTTGACGAAGTGCAGCAGTATTGATTTCCAGTGCTTTATTACCTTTTGCTGCAAGAGTTAATATTTCATCAATTTGGTCCTTGAACTTATCAAGATTGATATCAAGATTTGATTTTGAATAAAAATATCTCAATGGATAAGTGAGATGAGTCAAAACATCAAAATTACCCCAATTAAGCATTTCGATAATTGCATTAAAGTATTCGTAAAGAAGTTTTTCAGCCTCATCTAATGAAAGATTTTCCATAAAGTAAAAATCTTCACCACCACGCAAATTATGAACAGAACCTAAAACAATATCAAAATCATGTGATTTCAAAATCTTTTCTGCTGTTTCAATATCATAAGCAGGTTGTCCTAATTCAATACCATTAAGAACAAGAAGTTTACCCTTAAATGCTGAACGAACTTTTGAAATTTCAAAAAATCCCTGAAAAATTCTTTTATCATAAGTAGGGTCACCACGAAACTGGTCAACTTCACAATGGTCTGTGAAAGCAACGGCTCTTAATTCAAGAAATTCAGCTTTTTCACAAAAGAATGTTGCAGAATGATTTCCGTCAAACGAGTTATCAGTATGAACATGTAAATCAACAATATTTTTATACATAAAAAGGACCCCTCCCAATATCTGTTAATATTTTACTACACTTCAATATATTATTTCAATAACAAATAAAATATATTTCATAAAGATGTTCACTTTTTTTCATATTTATGATAGAATATCATCAAATTATTTTGGAGGTAAACAAAAATGAGAGGTATAATCACCGTTGTAGGTAAAGATATGGTTGGTATTCTTGCAAAAGTTTCAGGCGTATGTGCTGAAAACAGTGTTAATGTTATTGAAGTATCACAGTCAATTTTACAGGATATGTTCTGTATGATTATGCTTGTTGATGTTGAAAAATCAACAGTTCCATTTACTGAATTTTCAGATAAAGTTACTGCTATCGGTAAGGAAATGTCACTTTCTATTCACGTAATGCACGAAGATATCTTTAATTCGATGCACAGAATATAATTTGAGGTATTAAAATGATAAATACACACGATATACTTGAAACAATAAATATGATTCAGGATGAAAATCTTGATATCAGAACAATTACAATGGGTATTTCCCTTCTTGATTGTTGTACAGGTGATGCAAAGTCAACTTGTGACAAAATCTATGAGAAAATGACCCGAAAAGCTGAAAACCTTGTTAAGACAGGTGAAGATATTGAAAAGGAATACGGTATTCCTATTATCAATAAAAGAATTTCTGTAACACCTATTTCCATGATACTTGCATCAGGCAAGGGTGACCCTGTTATGTATGCAAAAACACTTGAAAGAGTTGCACAGACAGTTGGTGTAAACTTTATAGGTGGTTATTCTGCACTTGTACAAAAAGGTTTTGCCGCAGGTGACGAAGCACTTATCCGTAGTATTCCTGAAGCCCTTGATGTTACTGAACACATTTGCTCATCTGTTAATATCGGTTCAACAAAGGCTGGTATCAACATGGATGCTGTGAAAATGATGGGACAGATTATCAAGGAATCAGCAGAAATTACTGCAAACAAAGGTTGTATCGGACCTGCAAAGCTTGTTGTATTCTGTAACGCTCCTGAAGATAACCCATTTATGGCAGGTGCTTTCCATGGTGTTGGTGAGCCCGACTGCGTAATCAATGTTGGTGTATCAGGACCTGGTGTTGTTCGTTCTGCAATTTCAAAAATTCCTGATGCAAATATCACAGAAGTAGCAGATATGGTAAAGCGTACTGCATTTAAAATTACAAGAATGGGTCAGCTTGTTGCTTGTGAAGCATCAAAACGCCTTGGTGTACCATTTGGTATTGTTGACTTATCTCTTGCTCCTACTCCTGCAATCGGTGACTCTGTTGCATATATTCTTGAGGAAATGGGTCTTGAGCAATGCGGTGCACACGGTACAACTGCTTGTCTTGCACTTCTTAATGACGCAGTCAAAAAAGGTGGCGTTATGGCTTCTTCTCACGTTGGTGGACTTTCAGGTGCATTCATTCCAGTTTCTGAAGATGCAGGTATGATTGCAGCTGCTACAAGTGGTGCATTGACAATTGAAAAGCTTGAAGCAATGACTTGTGTTTGCTCTGTTGGTCTTGATATGATTATCGTACCTGGTGACACAACTGCTGAAGTACTTTCAGGCATTATTGCTGACGAAGCAGCAATTGGTATGGTTAACTCAAAGACAACTGCAGTAAGACTTATTCCTGCAATTGGTAAGGGTATTGGTGATACACTTAATTTCGGTGGACTTTTAGGATATGGTCCTGTTATGAAATTAAATACTGCATCTCCAGCTAAATTCATTAATCGTGGTGGTCGAATCCCAGCACCATTACAGAGCTTGAAAAACTAAAATTTCATATAAAACATTAAGGGTAGTAACTTTTTACGGTTACTACCCTTTTGGTTATTTTAATATGATTCAACAAGTTCTTCGTCGAATGATACC
>JAZQUC010000117.1:0-4127 GCA_045631075.1 Candidatus Fimenecus sp.
TTGGTTGGAATGTAGGGGCGATTCAAGAATCGCCCGAATAAGGTTACCACCACACTTTGGGAAGGGTCATTCATGAATGACCCCTACAAGTTTTTTGTTTCTATTTTAATTTGATATCATCCCTATAAATTATAATTTGAAATACAAAAAGGAGGAAAAATATGAGATGGATTAAACTTCATGAGCCTGTTAAGGTTCCCATTTTCAAAAATGTTATCTTTGCCCTTAAACTCGTATGGGAAGCCGACAAGCGACTTTTAATCGGTTGGTTTATAACCGAAATTTCCAACAAGGTTTTATCAATGTATGTGCAGAATATTCTTTTTCTTAAAGTTCTTTTGAGTATCATTGACGGTGATGCTGATTTCAGAACATATTTTACATATCTTTTACTTTTCTTTGGTGTATATTTTCTTGTGAATGTTATTTCTGCATTTGCTGAAAGGACAAGACTTATTTCTGCAAAAACTGTGCTTAAAGAGCTTAATAATAAGATATTCCAGAAAGCAGTTCAGCTTGATGTAAGTTGTTACGAAAATCCTGAATTTTACGACAAATATCAAAGAGCTACGCTTGTACTTTCATCGAGTTATTATGACTTGATTTGTTGGGATGTAGCTGCCATTGTCGGTGGTATTATAGCTCTCATCTGTGTTATAACAACAGTTACTGTTATTAATCCTATGTACTTGTTATTCCTGTTGCCTGTTACATTGGTTTTTGTAATAGAAATTTACAAGAGCAAGGCTGTTTACAAGCGTGACCTTGAAATGACAACAAACAATCGAATCAAGGCATATATTCAGCGTACAATGTTTTTAAAAGAGTATTCAAAGGATATGAGAACATCTAACATTTTTGCTGTTCTTATCGGTCGATTCAAGGCTGCAATTGATGCTAATGTTGTTATACTTAAAAAATATGGTCCTAAATTGTTCTTTTACAGTATGGCAAGCTCACTTTTCAGTGATTTTATTCCGATTATCGGTACTTATGCCTTTGCAGGATATCAATTCATTTTCACAAAGGCACTTTCAATATCTTCATTCTCCGTTGTGCTTTCATCAATCAACTCTGTCCGTGATTCTACAATGAGTATTGCAGAAGGCTTTGACGAGCTTTCACAGATGGCGTTATTTTTCCAGAATTTGCGTGATTTCTTTGACTATGAGCCAAAAATTACAGACGGTGGCAAGGATGCAGGAGAATTCCAAAGCATTGAATTTAAAAATGTTACTTTCGGTTATCCCGATACAAATAAAACTATTCTTAAAAATGTTTCGTTCAAAATCAACCGTGGTGAAACAATTGCTGTTGTAGGTATTAACGGTGCGGGTAAATCAACTCTTGTTAAACTGCTTTTACGATTTTATGACCCTGATGAGGGTGAAGTTCTTTATAACGGAATCAATGTGAAAGAGTATAATGTAGCGTCACTTCGTAATGCTTTTGCAACTGTTTTTCAGGATTACAAAAACTTTGCAATTTCTGTTAACGAAAACATTTTATGTCACGAATGTACTGACGAGGAAAAGGCAATTGCTGAAAAAGCACTTCGTCAGAGCGGTGTTTGGGAAAAAATTCAAAGTCTTCCTAATGGTGCAGACACAGTACTTACACGCGAATTTGAAATTGACGGTGCAGGTCTTTCAGGCGGTGAAAATCAAAAGGTTTCTGCTGCGCGACTTTTTGCTCGTGATTTTGAAATCGCAATTCTTGACGAACCAAGCTCGGCACTTGACCCTATTGCTGAATACAAAATGTATGAAAACTTAATTGAGGTAACAAAAAACAAAACTGTTATTTACATTTCACACAGACTTTCAAGCGCTGTTCTTTCTGACAGAATTTTTGTTTTAGGCAACGGTACTATTCTTGAATCAGGCTCACACAGTGAGCTTATGGCACAGAATGGTGAATACAGCAAAATGTTCACTTTACAGGCTTCAAGCTATAAAGGAGAAAGTGAGGTGAGTGAAAATGTTTAAGAAAAAGGAAAAAGAAAAGACACTTCACTCAATGCCTTCTAACATTTTCTTTTTTGTAAAGCTTATGTTCAGCGTATCTCCCCTTTTAGTCCTTGGTGAGCTTATGTGGGGTCTTTTAATGATATTGCCTAACAACCTTATCCGTGTTATTGGTGTTAAATATATCATTGATGTTGTTACAGAAGGTACAAATCTTGAAAGAATTTTCTATGCCGTTGGTGTTATAGCACTTATACTTGTCGGTTCAACCGTGATTTCGTGGTTGTTCAGAGAATTCTATTGGAATATGGAACGAGAAAGACTTTATTACGGTCTTAATCAAAAGCTTTATGACAAAGCAAGAAGTCTTGACCTTGAATCATACGACAATCCTGAATTTTATAACAATTTCATTCTCACCATTGAGTCATCATCAGGTAATATTCAGAATCTTTTAGGTCTTGTGAGAATGTATATCGGTCACATTATTTCACTTATAACAGTTTCATCGGTGCTTTTCACCATTGACCCTTGGTGTCTTGTGATTATTCTTGTTGTGATTTGCGTTTTTCTTCCTATCAGTAAACGAGTTGGTACTCTTATGATGGAAAGACGAATTGACAATGCAAAATATCACAGACGCGCCGACTATTTCCAGCGTGTTTTCTATTTGCAGGATTATGCAAAGGAAGTAAGAATGAACAATATTTCACCTTTGCTTATTGACAGATACAATGATGCTGCTGATGATGTTATCAATAATCAGAAAAAGTATTGGAACAAGATTTCAGCCCTTAACTGTACACAAAAGGTCGGTGTTCAGGGACTTGGATTTATGTTCATTCTTCCACTTTATCTCGGTTATTGTGTACTGATTAAAGGCGACCTTTCTGCAGGTGATTTTGTGGCAACATTCAACGGTGCTCACGCTGTTGCAATGTCATTCCAATTCCTTACAATCTGGGCATTGGCTCGTTTTTCTGAACAAGGAAAAATGATTGACAAGTACCGTGAATTCTTAAACGCTGATTTCAAGATTAAAAATGGCGGTGTAAAAGCAGAAAAAACTGAACCGAGAGAAATTACCATTAAAAATCTTTCATTCACCTACCCTAACAACGACAAGCCTACACTTGAAGATATTAATCTTACAATTAAGCCTTATGAAAAAATTGCTCTTGTGGGTTACAACGGTGCAGGTAAAACCACGCTTACAAACCTGTTGTTAAGGCTTTATGATGCTACTGAAGGTGAAATACTTATCGACGGTGAAAACATCAAAAACGCCACAGCAGACTCTCACAGAGACCGATTTGCAGCAGTATTTCAAGATTTTCAAATTTTCTCTTGTAGTTTAGGTGAAAATGTTGCACTTGATGTTAACCCTGACGAAGAAAAGGTATGGGATGCACTCAAGCACAGCGGTTTTAACAAGAAACTTAAAAACGGAATTAAATCTGAACTGCTACGAGAATTTGACGACGAAGGTGTTATGTTCTCAGGCGGTGAAGCACAGAAAACTGCTATTGCAAGAGCCTTTTATAAGGATTGTCCTTATGTTATTCTTGACGAGCCAAGTGCAAACCTTGACCCTGTTGCTGAATATAATCTTAATCAGGCAATGATTGAGGCTGCCGACAAGAAAACAGTTATTTTTATTTCTCACAGACTTTCAACAACAGTCAATGCAGACAGAATTTATGTTATGGAAAAAGGTCGCATTATTGAAAGCGGTAGTCACGAAGAACTGATGAAATTAAACGGCACATATGCATATATGTTTAATCTTCAGGCAGAGAAATACAAGAACTAAATTGACTTCGTCAGCTAAATTCACCCTACGGTGAGCTAAATGTACTTCGTACGCAAAAAAATTGCTCGGTAGAAATACCGAGCTTTTTAATGCAAATTATAATTTATCGGGATGAAATCAAATTAAAACAGAAACAAAAACCTTGTAGGGGTCATTCACGAATGACCCGTTCCAAAGTGTGATGGTAACTTTATTCGGGCGATTCATGAATCGCCCCTACATTACAATCAAATTAATAATATTGTAGGGGACGATGCCTTCATCGTCCCGCTCTAAAGTTTACCGTCCACTTACTGCGGGTCGCTGTGGGCAGCGACCCCTACATTTGTGGTTTATTTTAATTTCAT
>JAZQUC010000118.1:0-15987 GCA_045631075.1 Candidatus Fimenecus sp.
CGTGGTGGTCGAATCCCAGCACCATTACAGAGCTTGAAAAACTAAAATTTCATATAAAACATTAAGGGTAGTAACTTTTTACGGTTACTACCCTTTTGGTTATTTTAATATGATTCAACAAGTTCTTCGTCGAATGATACCTTTTCTGTTGGTTTTTTGCTAACAGAAAAAGCAATATTCTTTGAATGGTCACCCACACGTTCAAAGTCGATAAGAGTATTAACAAACATCATACCTGCACGAGTTTCACAATGCTCTTCGTTAAGACGACGAAGATGTGCATCCTGATACTTAACCTTAAGGTTATCAGATACAGTTTCAAGTGTTTCAATATTCTTTGCTTCTTCAAATGTAATTTCTTGTTTTTCAAATGATTTAATTGATGCATCAAGAAGTTCAATAACACATTTACGCATTGTTTCAAGTTCTGCAATAGCTTCATCAGAAATTGCAAGTTTCTCATTATTTCTAACAACCATTGCTTCACTTAAGTTGACAGCATGGTCACCAATACGTTCAATATCATTTATAACATGGAAAAGACGACCGATATACTTTGCATCAGATAAATCTAAATCAAGAGCATTGATTTTAACAAGATGTCTTGTAATTCCGTGATTAAGGAAGTTGATAACTTCTTCAACAGACTCGATTTTTTCAACCTTTGACATATCATTTTTAATAAGTGCTGTTGCAGCACGGTCAAAGTTATCCTTTGCAAGATATGCCATTCTTACAACTTCTTTACCAATCTGTTCAACAGCAATTGGTGGTGTTGCAAGAAGCTTTTCGTCATAGAATTTAAATTCAAGTTTTGAATCCTCAGATTCTTTATCACGGACAAGAAGACAAGAAAGTTTGATAAGTAGATTTGCAAATGGGAAGAGAATAATTGTACTTACCACATTGAAAATAATATGTGCAGCAGAAATTTGGACAGAAGGATTATCACTTATCATTCCAAGTAATGATGTATAAGGTGTTAACATTGTAATAAGCAAGAAAATTACCGAGCCAATCACATTAAATAACAAGTGAATCATTGCTGTTCTCTTGGTATTTGTCTTTGTACCAACAGCTGAAAGAAGAGCAGTAAGACAAGTACCAATATTTTGTCCTAAAAGAACATAAATCGCAAGTTCAATTGGAACAAGACCCTGTAAAGCAAGCGCCTGTAAAATACCAACGCTGGCTGATGAACTTTGAATAATAACAGTAACGATTATACCAATCAAGATACCCATAAGAGGATTGTTGAAGCTTGTTATCCATTCAGCAAATACTGGTGATTCTCTTAAAGGTGCCATTGAGGATGACATTGTACTCATACCCCAGAAAAGCATACCAAAACCCGCTACTATCTGTGCAACGTGTTTAATAATATCTTTTTTTACAAAAAGCATTACAAAAACACCAATAAAAAGTGCAACTGGTGCAATTGCAGTTAAGTCAAGTGCAATAAGTACGCTTGTTACAGTTGTACCAATGTTGGCACCCATAATAACACCAACTGCCTGTGCAAGAGTCATAAGTCCTGCATTTACAAAACCAACAACCATAACAGTTGTTGCAGTTGAACTCTGAATAAGACCTGTTACAAGTGCACCAACCAAAACAGCTAATAATCTATTTTTTGTAAGAGCACCAAGAATTTTTTTCATTTTCGAGCCTGCAGCATATTCAAGTCCCTCACCCATAGCGGTAATACCATACAGGAAAAGACCGATACCAGCAAACATAGGTAAAATTTGTGAAATAGTCATAACAATTACTCCTTATTTTCAATTTCCTTCATTTTTTCATTGTATTTATATTCAACACCACGATTACCAAGATGAAAAACTGTTTTATTTTTTATTTTAAACCAGAGTTTTTTCTCAATTCTTGAATAATTGATGTTTTTAGATTTCATATACTTTTTAAAGAAGTCAAGTCGTTTATAAAAATCTTTATAGTTCTTGAATTTATCTTCTGTCCACGAAATTTCTGCAAATGCAAAAATCCTTGGATAAACTGAAAATTCCCAGGCGTCATAAGTATCAATCCACTCTGACCAGGACTCAAATTCAACACCCATAACATTTTTTTCGTTTATAAATCCTGATTTGACTACGTTATATTTGTAAACCTTTTTTAATGGTACTACTGCATATGAATAATCAAAATATAATGCAGGACATGTTGAAACAATAAACTTTCGTTTATTATTTTCAGTTTTAATCCATGAAGGAGTGCGTAATAACCAATAATGACCAACAATATCTGAATCAGTATTGTCACCGATGCCATCATTCCACTCGATACTTGTTTTACCATGTTTTTTTAGCATTTCATTAACACGATTATTAAAATAAACTTGTAATTCGTTACCTTTTTTTAAACCAAGCTCTTTCATCTTTGCCTGACATACAGGACAATCTTTTTCCCATATTTTATGTCCTTTTAATGCTTCGTCGCCACCCATATGGAAATATTTATATGGGAAGAGCTCTGCAACTTCAGTTAAAAGTTTTTCAACAAAATCATATGTTGCATCCTGTCCAACACAAAGTATATCTTTTGTAATTCCATTTTCACAAAATACTTCATAGTTTCCCTTTAAACAAGAAAGTTCAGGATAAGCAGCAAGCATTGCTACAGTATGGCCCGGCAAGTCAATTTCGGGAATTATATCAATACAAAGGTTTTTTGCATAATCAACAATCTCACGGATTTCTTCTTTTTTGTAATAGTGGAAATATTCACTTCCACCTTTTTGAACACCAGCTTTACTTAATATTTCAGCACCACCGAGAAGTTCATACTGTCGTTTACTTGATATTTCATTAAGTAATGGAAAAACTTCACTTTCAATTCTGTACCCTTGGTCATCACTTAAATGCCAATGAAATTTATTAAGTTTAAGAAGTGCCATATTATCTAACGTCTTCTTAACAGCATCAACACCAAAGAAATGACGAGCCTCATCCATCATTCCACCACGAAAATGATATTTCGGATAATCATATATGTATGCACAATTAAGAACAGCAACACCACTTGCCTTTTTTGATTGCATAAGCATCAATTTAAGTGTAACAGCACCGTAAAATGCACCATTTTCATCGGCTGAAGAAATTACAATACCATCTGTTGAAACTTTAAGTCTATATCCCTCTGTAGGAATTTTATCATCCTTAACAAATTTTATAAAACCTTCGTGCACATCCTTTTTTGTTTTAAGAAAATTGGAAATATACTTTCCTGCTTTCATAAATTCAGGATAGCACAAAACTTCTGTATCAGATGTTACTATATAAGTACCATCAAGGGCATCATACTTTTGTGGTTTTGGAATAATGCTATATTTAGGTAAACTCATTATTTAATTTCCTCCAAAACCTTAAGACAATAATCCGGAACATCAGAAATAAGAGCATCACAACCCCATTTTGTAAATCTTACAATTTCTTCTTCTTTATTTACTGTCCACGGATTAACAGCAATACCTAAATTGTGTAAATCAATAACTTCTTTATGTGTAATAAGCTTTCTATGTGGATGTGCAGCATCAGCATTAAGCTGTTTACAATATTTTGCAACACCAAATGTCATAATTTCGTGGCCCAACTGGTCATCTTCATATAAAAGACCTGTCTTGACATTTTTATCAATTTCTTTTACAAGACGAATACATTCAGGGTCAAAGCATGAAACAATTGAATTTTCAACGATACCATATTGATGAATTGTTTCAACAACCTTTTTTACAAGGTCACAATCCTTTTTAGGTGGTTTGATTTCAATATTAATTAATTTCATTGATTTTGTTAAATCAAGTAATTCAGGTAATGTTGGTAAGGTAACACCTTTGAAATCATCACTAAAATATGAGCCAAAATCAAAACCTTTAAGCTGACTAAGTGTCATTTCATCAACTCGACCTGTTCCATTTGAAGTATCGTCAATTGTATAATTATGACAAATTACAATATGGCCGTCCATTGATAAATGAACATCTGTTTCCAATCCGTCAGCATTAAAATCAATTGCTTTCTGGAAAGCAGGAAGAGTGTTTTGTGGTGCAACTTTATTTGCACCTCTGTGAGCTAATACAAGTGGCATAAAATAACCTCCTTGGTAAAATAAGAAATAAAGTCAAATTTCTACAAGTAATATTCTACCAAAGAGGATTATATTTTGTAAAGAATTTATTTATATTTTTTTATAAAATCTTCATAAATTTCTACAATTTTAAATTTAATTTTATATTTTTGACCATTAGTAACAATGTTGCTTTCTTCTGAATTAAGTACATCATCTATTTTACACTCTGCATTTGCAGCAGGAAGACACATAGGTGGAAACATTACACACCACCAATTTTTACCATCGCCCTCACCTATTATAACTTTAACTGCTGTATAATATCCTGCAGGAAGTGTAACGGAATTATCATAGGTTCTTGTTTTAAAATATTCATTTTGAACTGTAATCTTTACATCATAATTGTATCCTTCATTTTTAATGATAGACAATGCTGTTTTTTCTAATTCATCAATATATGGTTTAATCTTTTCTTCTGCTTCCTGTGCGGTAATTGAACCATCAAAAATCTCTTTTCCTTTAAGTAAAACAGCATCACGAACTTTTAATTTTAAATTTTGGTCTTCCACACTATCAGAATTAGCTATAACATGCATTCGCAACATTTTCTCTCTTATACCATCACATTGTTGAGAAAAAGCAGTTATATTTAATGTACAACATACTATCAGAGAAATAAGTATAGAAATTTCTATTCGTTTAAATATTTTGTTCATTTTTTCACTCCTTTTGTAAAGAGTGTTGACTATAAAAATTACAAATAAACAAAAAATAACAGATACCAAATGTATCTGTTAAAAATAACCCCACAAAGTCGGTCTATAGCGAATAATAAAAACCTGACTTCGTCAGAACCTTGCTTCGTAAAGAACCTGACTTCGTCAGAACCTTGCTTCGTAAAGAACCTAACTTCGTCAGAACCTTGTTATTCTTCAAAAGTAAGCTTTACGATATAAAACTTATACTATAACGACATAATAATACCCCACAAAGTCGGTCTATAGCGAATAATAACCTGCATATTGGCAGGTGGGTGCCCTCCGTCTACTTCTGTGCTCCCTTCGTCCGTCAAAATGACGGGAGGTCTGCTCCCCATAGAACGAGTACAGGCTCCCTTTAAAAGAGTGTTGGGTTAATATTGGCCATAGGTTATCGGGCTTCGCAGGGTTTAAAAATTTAATTATTCTTCATCAAAATCAAACAATTCTGATAATCTTTCTTCAAAAATTTTACCAATTTCATTAAATTCAGCATCATCTTCGATTGGTTCTAAATATGTTTCACCATCTTCTTCGCAAACCTTAAGAATAATAAGTTCACCATCATCGTCAATGATTTCTTCAGCGTCATCATAAACAGGAAGAAGTGCAACATACTTTGCCTTATCAGTTTCAATTCTGTCAAGCTCTTCAAAAACGTGCTCAACACCATTTTCATCAATTACTGACACAAGGTCAGGATTAAATTCTTCACTCATTTTATTGTCTCCTTTATGTTTTTTCTATTTGTATTTTATATCAAATCATTAATTGAGTCAACTGTTAAATATTGAAAATGCCGTACATTGTGTACGGCAATATTATCAAATAACATATACACCAGATTCTAAAACAACAATTTCTTTTCCGCATGAACGAAGATACTTATAAACAGGTTCATCAAAAATTCTGAAATCACTGACCGAATAATCATTAAGGTTTATTTTTCTAACCTTTCTTGATTCAGGACAACAAATAAACAACTCGTTATCATATTTTGAAATTGAAACAGGACGCTGAAATGTTATTGAATCAGGTGAACCGATTCTCATACTGAATTTTTTGTGAGAAACAGAATAACTGACAACACAGTTCCTTTGTGGAACAACGCTCCAAAAATCTCTGCCATCAACAGCAACACCACATATTTCAGCTCCCTGATACATAAGGTCACTTGTCCAAACCATTTCACCTTCAGGTGAAAAAATTCCTGCTTCACCACTGTCATAAACAACAATTGAATGTTTACTTGTCATAACATCAGCATCGCAAGAAACATAATCGCCTAACTGTTCAGCAATTTTAGCGTATTCTGAACCAAATTTATTAAGAAGATAAACACTTTTTGTTACGGGAGTATTTTGCATTCTTTTAATATCATATCCGTAAAAATTAACCTTGACAGAGCCATTTTCAAGAACAGATTTTTGAGTATAAATAACACCATTTGAGAATGCGATAATATCGTAAACTGAATCAACAATTTTATGCATAATTTCACCGACAAATATATATTAAAATAAGTTTAAAGTTTTATTTTGATATATTATACATAAAAATTATTCTTCGGTCAATACTCTTAATTTGTTTTTGCATCCGTCTTCACTTTTCATACACTTGGTATTGGTGCATATTACAGTTCTTTTACCATCAGGCGTAATTATTTCTTCTAAAATGATATTTTTTTCCAAATAAGTGCAGTATTGTTCATATGTCATTTTTGTTTCACACATAATATTCCTCCATAAACATAATCATAGAATTATATTCTTATAAGTAATATTTTAAGCTGAAAAATAATAAAAATTATATAAGATAAGGAGGAAATAAAATGCAATCTGCAAAAATATTTTTAGGAATTATATTCGCAATATATACGATAATAATTTTAATAACAATGTATCGGTCAAAACGATTTTTTACAGCATTATTTTTGAATATTCTTCAAGGCGTTTGCGGGCTTTTTTCCGTTAATCTTTTAGGTCAATACATAGCAATTCACATTCCTGTCAATGGTTGGACAATCGGCGTGTCATCAGTCGGTGGATTATCGGGAGTTATAATGATGCTGTTGTGTGATGGAGTTGTGGTGTAAGTAATTTTAATGTTTATTATTCAACTAATCCAAATAAATTGGAGTTTGTCGAGTGCATCGAAAATTAATTGGTGTTATGGTAGGACGGGGTCTTGACCCCGCCGTTGCTGGTTTATATTGCTTTTCGGCGGGGTCAAGACCCCGCCCTACCGATTACATATAAAAATCGAACTCACCGATAAATTATAATTTGAATGGCCAAATAAAAATTTACCCTGAACGCAGTGTAGGGTCTATTATAATAGGAAAGAGATTCTTCGCTTCGCCCAAAATGACAATGCAGGCGTGGAAGCCTGCCACTACGCGTAAATGATACTCCACAACAAATTATAAATTGTGGCTTTTATTATTTATTAAATACTTTACTAATAATGTGTTCTGTGTTAAAATTATTTATATATATAAAAATGTGTCAAAAGCTATATGAGGTTTAATTTATGGAAGTTTTTTCTACATTTATTGAAATTATTGGTGCTATTGCCTTCTCAATTTCAGGTGCTATGATTGCTATTAGAAGAAAAACTGACCTTTTTGGCGTTATTCTTCTCACTATTATTACTGCTCACGGTGGCGGACTTACACGCGATGTTGTTTTCAGTTTTTCTCCACCTGCTATTTTCGGTCTTAAATCACACATTATAATCAGTGTTATTGTTGCTGTTATCGTATTTTTATTTGCAAGAAAATTTAGTCATACATATCTTGAAAATGAATCAAAAATTGAGCATATAAATGATGTATTCGACGCATTAGGTCTCGGTGTTTTCGCTGTTATTGGTGTTAAAGTTGCATTTAACCACGGTCATTCAGATGAAGCACTAATCTGCATTACTTGTGGTCTTTTAACAGGTATTTGTGGTGGTATGTTACGGGATGTTCTCACAAATAACACACCATTTGTTTTAGTTAAACGAATTTACGCTATTGCTGCTCTTGCAGGTGCTGTTGCATACTATCTTCTTCATATTTATGGTGATATAATTCATATTGGTGAAAATTTAGCACTTGTAATCGGTGTGCTTGTGACATTTATTTTAAGAATTCTTGCTATGACATTCAAATGGAACATGCCTATAGCAATTAAATAAGGTGATAAAATGGAAAGAAAAGCAACTATTATTGCAGTTGCAGGTAAAGGTGGAGTTGGTAAAACTTCTCTTTCAGCAACTATTGTAAGATGTCTTGTAGAAAAATATCCTGACAAAAAAATTCTTGCAATTGATGCTGACCCTGCTGTTGGTCTTTCAACTGCATTAGGAATTGATGTTAAGCTTACAATTGACGACATAAGAAAAGAGATTATTGCGTCTGTTGACGAAGGTGATACAAGAACTGCTATTGAGCTTTTGGGTGAAGCAAAATACAGAATTTTTGATGCACTGGTTGAAACTGATGGATATTCATTTATTGCTGTTGGTCGTCCTGAAACTGCAGGATGCTATTGCAAAATAAATACATATTTAAAAGAAGTTATTTCAATTCTTTCAAATGAATTTGACTACGTTGTAATTGATGGTGAAGCAGGAATTGAACAGATTAACCGTCGTGTTATGGAAAAGGTTACTCACCTTCTTCTTATTACTGACCCAAGCAAAAAAGGTTGTCAAGTTATAAATACAATTAAATCAGTTGCTGACGAACTCGTTATGTATGAAAAAATCGGTGTAATCGTAAATCGTATGGCTGATGAAAGTCTTAAAGATTATATTGATACAAACGGTATTCCTGTTTTAAGTTATATCGAAGATGATAAAAACTTATCAGTATTTGACATCAAAGGTGAGAATATATTCAATCTTCCTGCCGAGTCAAATGTTGTTATCGGTGTAAAAAATGCTCTTAATGAGATTGGAGTAATATAAATGAAAGATTTAAAACACTTAATCTATTTTGAAAACCTGTTACAAGAAGCTAACAATGACCTTGTTAAACAGGCAACAAATGATGGTAAACTTGCTCTTGCATATACATGTTATCATATTCCTGAGGTTTTACTTAATCTTGATAACTGTTTCTCTGTAAGACTTCGTGCACCTCGTACAGGCTCTATGGATATTGCAACATATTATATGAGTTCATTCGTATGTGGCTATTCAAAAGCTTTGCTTGAAAGAGGTATTGAAGGTGGCTACAACTTCCTTTCTGCTTTAATTGGTGCAGAAACTTGTTCAGAAATGAATCGTTGTTATGAGCATTTTGAAATACTCAATCTTGTTCCTAACGACAAGTTTTTTGTAACTTTTGTCGACTCCCCTTTTAAAATTGAAAATCATACAGTAAAACATTATACAAAGCAGTTAAGAGAAAAAATCCTTAATAAATTAAATGATGTTTATGGAATTGATACAAGTAATGAAGCATTAAGAAAAGCAGTTGAAGAACACAATGAAATCTGTCGTCTTATTACTGAAATCGGTGAATACCGAAAAGAAGAAAACCCAAGAATTACAGGATATGAATTCCACGTTCTTTGTCTTGCTACATATTGTTGTCCTAAATATTTAATTCTTGATAAACTTCGTGAAACTGCAGAAGAATTAAAGACAAGAGAACCTGATGCAAAAAAGAATTATAGAGCAAAGATTGTTGTAGTTGGTTCTGAAATGGACGACCCTGACTTTACAAAGTTAATTGAAGACAGTGGTGCTTTAGTTGTTGCTGACAGATTCTGTTTTGGTTCAATGCCAGGTCGTGAAGAAATCATTCTTAACGATGAAGATGATGTACTTACACAAATTGCACTTCATTATATGAAAACAAGTCAATGTCCACGATATATGAGTCACGAAAAAGTTCAGGAAAGACGTGACTACATCAAGAATTTGGTTGATGAATATAACGCTGATGGTGTTATGTATGAACAGCTTAAGTTCTGTGAATATTGGGGTTACGAACGTGCTTTGGCATCTTATGTTATGAGTAATGACTATGGTGTACCAACTGCTGCAGTTGACAGACAATATACTGCATCGGCATCAGGTCAGCTTCGTACTCGAGTTCAGGCTTTCGTTGAAAGTCTTGAAATCAAGAAAATTCAGAAAGCAAAGGAGATGAGAGAAAATGGATAACTATGGCAAACTTTATAAAGAACATACAGGTCTTTTAAAGCATCGTGAGTGGCGTGGCTTTAAGGATACTATGTACGACTATTACCGTTGGTTGGTAACTTGGAAAGACATAATTAAAATGGCTCTTAAAGCTCCTGTTTCTACTGTAAAAGGTATTTGGAGATATCGTTGGATGGCATCTTATCTCTCTGCTCCATCATTTATTGACCGACACGTTGCAGGTCTTCGTGGACCACAGCTTCGTATGGCTCATCTTCATTACAATATGATTGTTAAGCACACAACTGATATGATTAACTTATCATTACGTGCTGACGAAAAAATCAATCCTAACAACAAGCTTTCAAAGAAGATTGTTTTGATGGACGAAATCGTTCCTAATGAGGTTTTCACAGGCTTCCCTAACCTTATTCCAGTACCATTGCAGACATTACCAATTTTCCTTGCATCTATGGTTGACCAGCAGATTACTCCACCATACCTTGAAGTAACAGAAAGTTTTGGTGTTCCTGCTGACGTTTGTCCTCTTCCAAGTGCTGAAGCAGGTGTTGCAATTGAAGACGACTATCCTAAAATGGGTTGCTGTATGATTGGTACGAATATGCCTTGTGACGGCTCAATTATGAACTCGTCATTCCTTGACAGAAGATTACAGTTACCTACTCATTTCTTCGGTATTCCACTTCGTTACAATGGTGATGACGTTCAGGAATATGGTGTTGATGAAATTAAGGCACTTATTGAATTCATCGAAAAACAGACAGGTGAAAAATTTGATTGGGATGCTTATTTCAGTCGAATGAAGCAATATAACGAACAGCTTGAATATGAATTACAGAAGTGGGATATTAACAGAACTGAATATCCACAGATGACAGGTTCTTGCTTCTGGCTTTACAGAATTTTCTATTTCAACCTTTCAGGTGGCACAAATGAAAGATTCTTAAAGGTTGATAAAAAAGTCAACAAGATTATGATGAAAGCTTATGAAAAGAAAACTCCTGTTTCAAAAGAAATGCGACACAGAGCTGTTGTATGGTCTTGTCCTGCTAACTACTATACAAACTTTGCAAACTGGCTTGAAAATTGCTGGGGTATAAATGTTGTTATGGATATGGAAACTATGATTTCATATCTTCACATTGACACAGAAGACAAAGAACAGTCCCTTAAAGACCTTGCAAAAACATATCAGCGTTCAATTATGAGAAAGCACACCAAAGGTGGCTATCAAAACGTTGTTGATGAACTCTGGAGAATTGTTGAAGAATATAATGCTGATACAGTTATTATGTATGACCAGATTTCATGTAAAGGTATGGATGGTCTTACAGGTATATTTGATGACCAGGCAAGAGAACGAAATGTGAACTTTATTTGGGTTAAACAAGACCTTATGGACCCACGTACAATTTCACGACGTGAAATGCGTGACCAGGTTAACAAATATATGCAGACAGTTTTGCAAGAAGAGCCACTTGATGCTTCTCTTCTTGATTTTGAAGACGATATGGCATGGTAAAGGAGAAATAAACTATGAAATATTTTGGTGGATGCGACGTTGGCTCAACATATACAAAGTGTGTTATTCTTGATGAAAACGGTAATATTGCTGCTAACGTTACAAATAGAAGTAAAATCAATCCTGTTCAGAGTGCTGAAATTGCACTTGAAGATGCAGTAGCACAGATTAACGGACTTAATTCTGCAAAAGAGCTTACATATCTTATCGGTACAGGTTACGGAAGAAATAAAGTTCCTTTTGCTGACGAAAACATTTCTGAAATCAGTTGTCACGCTATGGGTGTGCACGTAACAAATCCTGAGGTTAAGGCAATCATTGACATTGGTGGTCAGGACGTTAAGGGCATATCAATTGATACTGACGGTACTGTTAAAAACTTTGCTATGAACGACAAATGTGCTGCTGGTACAGGTCGTTTCTATGAAGCAATGGCAAATGCTTTTGAAATGACATTACCTGAATTTTCAAAACTTTCACTTAATGCTAAAAATACAATTCCTATTACAGCACAGTGTACAGTTTTTGCTGAGTCAGAAGTTATTTCACTTGTTGGTGAAGGTAAGCCAATGGATGAAATTGCAGCAGGTATTCAGCTGGCTGTTGCAAAGCGTTGCTTTGTTATGGCTAAAAAAGCAGGTGCTGTTGACAGTATTACACTTACAGGTGGTTGTGCTAAAAACGACGGTCTTAAAAAGGCAATCGAAAAGGTGCTTAAAATCAATGTTGTTGAATTAAAGACTGACCCACAACTTATGGGTGCTTTAGGTGCTGCTGAATATGCACGTCAAAAGGGACTTGCAAAGGAGAATTAATATGGATGTTATATTTATAATTCTTGGTGTTATACTTGCACTTTTCCTTATAACTTTTGCAATTTATTGGTTTAACCTTGATATGAAGCTTGTAAGAGTTGTTTATGACTGGTTGCAGAAACACTACGATAAAATGAAAAGAGATAAGAAATTATAATGAGATTATATAATAACCTTATCGACGAAATAAAAAGCAGTTTAAATAATTCAAAAAAGCTTGAGAAAAGTAACATTGAATTAAATGTAAGTAATAAAAATTCAGTAATTTTCATGTCCGATACTGCATTTGAGCTTGGTGGAAATAATAGGTCTTGTGTTAGCAGTCTCGCTGTATCAAGTGACCTTGAATTTTCAAATTTTGTTTATTTACAAGGACTTGACCTTGATAAAATCAAGTCTGACTCCCCTTTTGGAAAGTTTGTTTTTGTTCAGATTGAAAATTTTCCTGATGAACAGGATACATTCAATAAAATCAAAGAGTTAGAGGCTTTAAGATACCATTTATCCGTTGACGGATTTATGACAAGAGCGTCTGCACTTAATATGCGTGAACAGATTAGAGTCAGCAAAAAGGCTATTAAGTCAGGTGCTACATTTAATGATTATGGTGATGCACTTTTAAAGGAATATCTTAAATTTTCTTATGTAAAAAGTGCGGAAATATATTTTGTTACTGATTGTGACAATTTTGATACTCTTAACTCAGTTGCTAAAAAAATAAGTCAGACAACATCAGCATTAAATCACATTTTTGACAACGTTATGTTTGATTGTTCAAGTTGTAATCTTAAAGAGATTTGTGATGAGGTTGACGGACTTAAAGATTTACATTTAAAGAATGTTAAAAAGTAAATATGTATGAAAAAAGAGGCTATATAGCCTCTTTTTCTATCGGTCGGGTCTCTGTGCCCGACCCTACAAGATTCATTCTAACATTGAAATTATTTCTTTAAATTCAGGTTTTGATTTAAATTCGTCGGTTAATGGATAATGTTTTAACATAAGTTCTTTCATACGAGTACACATATTCATTTCCCGATAATCTTTTTCTTGTTCATAAAATTTTGCAATCGTTTCGGTGTTGCTAAAAATAGAATCACATTGAATAGCATATTCAGCTGCTTTTTTTAGATATTTCAGTGCTTGTTCCTCTTTTCCTAACTCCAGATGCCAATGGCCTAAATGTCCATAGTTATACACGAGGTGCATCCAATTCTTTCCGAAATCACCATTTTGATAAAAGGTGTGGAAAAGTGAATTTATGTCTTTTACAACTTTAATTTTATATTCAGTTGTAAAATTACTATCATAATAACAATAATGAGCAAAGCAATTATCAAGTAAATAAAGCGACTCAGTAATTGCAGTTTTACACGCCGCATAATATGCCTCAACATCTTCAGTAATTGTTATTGCAATAAATTCTTTAGAATTATGTATGGATGGCATTTCAGCAAGAATTTCAACTGCCTGTTTAAAATAATCGTCGTTATTTGTACAACCGGCTAATCTACTTAAATGCTGACACATATTACGTTTAGACCACATTCTAATACTATCATCTGTACAATTCTTTTGAATATTATCATAAATTGAAAATATTTCTCTTGTTGCTTTCTCATCGCTGAAATCACATTCACATCTTAAAAGCTCCATATATCTTACAAGAATACTGTATTCACATGGAAACTCTTTAACTGCATTTTTGAATATATTTAATATTTTCGGAGTATCCTTTAATTTCCATCTCTCATACAAATCGTGATATTCCTTAATTTTATGTTCTTTTTGTGCCTTATCAACACCGAGCAAGTCGTCAATGGTTACATTGAAAAATGATGCAATTACAGGAAGCATTGTTATGTCAGGATATGTTTCGCCTCTTTCCCATTTGCTGACTGCCTGAAATGATACACCTAAAAATTCGGCAAGTGTTTCTTGGGTAAGTTCTTTTTCCTTACGAAGTTTTTTAATATTTTCACCAAAATAAATTGTCATAATATCACCTCATATTATTTCTGTAACATTACAAGTAAATGATAACTCGAATTTAATTACTTAACAATAACTTAATTATTGAACGAAATTCAACTGTTATTTGAATTTTTCAAATATTAGTTAAGTTTATTTTATCATATAAGATTTGGATAATAAATATAAAAAATGAAATAATTTAATGAGGTGTGTTTATGAGTTGTATAAAAAAATTCTTATATGGACTGTTAATTGGCATTGTCAATATACTGCTTGGTGCAGGTGGTGGAATGTTGACCGTTCCATTTTATAAAAAAATGGGATTAAGTCAGAAACAAGCACAAATAAATGCTGTTGCGACTATACTTCCTATATCAATGGTAAGTGCTTTTATTTATCTTTATAACGGTAATGTAAAAATTTCTGATGCTTATGTATATTTAATTCCAGGACTTGTTGGAAGCGTTGTTGGAACATTTGTTATAAAGAAAATACCAAACAAAATTTTGAGTATTATCTTTTCTTTATTTATTATTTGGGCAGGAACGAGGTTGTTATTCAGATGAATTATGTAATGCCAATAATTGCAGGATTTTTATCAGGTTTAATCGGGTCAATGGGATTTGGTGGTGGAGGTATATTGATTATTTATCTTGTAATTTTTGCAAACACAACTCAAATCGTAGCACAAGGCACAAATTTAATTTTTTTTATTCCTTGTGCAATACTTGCAACAGTAATTTATATTATCAAAAAGCAAGTAGATATTAACTTTATCATACCTGTTGTTGCAGGTGGTATTTCTGGTTCAATTATTGCAAGTAATTTTTTTATTTTTTTAAAATCGGAACAACTTTCATATATGTTTGGTATATTCCTAATTTTTATTGGACTATATTCAATATTCAGTATGATAAAAACAAGAAAAAATATATAGATTTGTTGACAAAAAAAGGCATTTTTATATGCCTTTTTCCGTTATTACGACAAAAATATTTTTATTATTTCATTTCTATTGATTATAATATATTTATAATGTATAATAACAACGATACATTAAATTGGGAAATTTTTGTATTTTATAAATTTACTATTTGTGTTTGGAGGCAAAAACTATGAAAGTACAGTTTACAGAAACCGTATTAAGAGATGCCAACCAGTCGCTTATTGCCACAAGAATCCCGTTCGCAGATTTCGAACCAATTCTTGAAACACTCAATAAGGCAGGTTACTATTCTCTTGAGTGCTGGGGCGGTGCTACATTTGACTCATGTCTTCGTTACCTTAATGAAGATCCATGGGTAAGACTCAGAAAAATTAAAGAAAAGTGTCCTGATACAAAACTTCAGATGCTTCTTCGTGGTCAGAATCTTCTCGGTTATAAGCACTATCCAGATGATGTTGTAAGAATGTTTATTAAGAAGAGCATTGAAAATGGTATTGATGTTATCAGAATTTTTGATGCATTGAACGACGTTCGTAACATTCAGGTTGCAGTTGATGAAACAATCAAAAACGGAGCAATTGCATCAGGTGCTATTTCTTATACAACTAGCCCTGTTCATACACTTAAAAACTATGTTTCTCTTGTTAAAGAAATGAAAGAAATGGGTTGTTCAACAATCTGCATTAAAGACATGGCAGGTGTTATGACTCCAGTTGAAGCAAA
>JAZQUC010000119.1:0-3955 GCA_045631075.1 Candidatus Fimenecus sp.
TCATATCGCCGTGTTAGTGCATCTTCACCTGAAAATAGTTTTTTACAATATACCTTTGTTCCTCTTGAATTTGCTTCAGCTCCAAACCCGTGTGTTGCTAATGCAATCTGATAAAATTCGTTGGCGTATTCAGGTCTTAAATTTTCAGGCTTAATCACTATAACCTTACCGACTATGCTTTTGGTATAGTCATCAGGAATACACATATCACTTGTTATGACATTAGGCGAAATACCTTTTCTTTCGGATTTCAAATTTTCAATCTCATCATTTATTCTTTGTGAAAGTCTTTCAAGTAAGCCGACAAAATCATCGCTTACCAAGATATTATCGTATCTTCCTACAACTCCAAATACATCCTCGTATTCGCCAATCATATAGAAAAGACCATCTTTATTCTTAAAATCTTCACCAACAACAAATTCTTTACTTCCTATTGTTATGCTTTGAGTAATTGTGTAATCTCCGGCTTTTCTGATTTCATCCATTCCTTTCACCTCATTTCATATCGTTTTTATGCCTTGCAGCATATATCTCTGCATAGTTGCAGGGAGGGTATTTTTCTAAATCTGCCTTCACTTGCTCCGTTGTTTTACAGAAAGAACATTTGCCGCTTTTACAAAGCATTTCAGTTAGTATTCTGCATCTTTTAGGAGAGTGGAAGTGACAGTTTAATACATTTTTTGTTTCATTCAAATTCTTCACCTCTCAGGCTCTCTTTTTTTATGCTTATTTTGCTTATCAACTTCAGAACCCCATATAGTTACATCTTTTGCGGGGGTTTCACCCTCGTTGAGCAGCTTCATCAAGGTTTTTAATGTTCCGTACTTTTTAGAATATTCTCTTATCTCGTTGCGATATGGAGTTGATAAATCTCTACACAAAGAACATTCATTACTTTTACCAACACATCCGTCAACATCTCTGTATGTATATGGCATATACATCAGGTAATCGCATCCGCAGCCTGAACAACGAAAACATCTATCCTCAACAATTCTGTTTGTTATTTCTTTGCACTTTTCAGGGAATAGTTCAATGTTTTTTCTTATGGATTGCTTTGACACAATTACATATTGAATATTGTTAAATCCTTCATAGTATAATGGTTTGATTTTATCTCTATGTTTTTTTATTACATCAAAAAATTCCTCAAAACCGTAAACATCTTCACGGTTTTCGTTTTTTGCAAAAAACAAAGTGACATTCTTTTCTTTTCTTGAAAACATAACATCACCTCTCAGGCTCCGGCGGTTTTTTCTTCTTTTTCATCTGTTCATAAAAACGAACCTTATCAAGTCCTCGCTCGCAAAAATCCTTTTGAGCAGCAAGCAAACTTGAAGTGTAATGCCCCCAATAATAATTGGTTTTATTATCGCACTCCCAAGTAACGAACATATTAGGTTTTGTTTCGTGTACGCCGAGTACAATTTCTGATTCTCCTATTGTAATAGAATTTGTTATAATGTATCCTGCGTTTTTTCTCCAATCCATACTGTTTACCTCCATAAAAAAAGCCGACACATTTTTTATTAGTGTTCGGCATTGTCTGTATTTCGTTTTTCAAGATTTCTTTCCTCCTGACTTGCTATAAAAAAGCAACACATCATTACCACACCAAAAACAGTTCCGACAAAAAAAGCTAATGTAATCCATAACCAAGTCATATTTATCTCTCCATTTCTAACTTACGATGCCATTTTTCAAGAAGTTTAATAATCGTATCTTCCATTTGTTGTTTTGAATAACCTTTAGGGAAGTATTTCTTTAATTTGTCATCGTTAAGTGTTATTTTTATTTTTTCCTCTTTCTGTTCTTGCATAATAGAAAGAATTACATCAGGGTTCAATCGTCCTTCATCAAAGAAACGGTGCATCTTTTTTGCTTGCTCAATAGAAGGTGCAGTTTCTTCGCTTTTTATTGCTTCAACTACTGCAACCTGTTCTTTAGGTTTCAAGTATGAAAGTTCAACGCCTGCATTAAGTGCCATAGCCTTACTATCAACCATTTCAAGTAACGGATCAATCAGTTCTGTTAAGCGAATATATCTTGATATTTGATTCTTGCTTTCACCAACTTGTTCAGCTAAAATCTCTCTTGATTCCATCCCTGAAAAATTACTCCCAATTTGGGCGGAATTTTCTTGTGTAGGTCTGCCGGCTTTTCTTTTCATAGCTTCAAGACGCATTTGATAAGCAAAAGCTTTCTCGCTTGGAAGTATATTTTCTCTTTGTAAGTTACTGTCAACAAGCAGAATAACCGCCGTATCATCATCAAGATTTTTAACTACAACGGGAACTTCTGTTATGCCTGCTTTCTCACAAGCTCTTGCTCGTCTGTGTCCTGAAAGTATTTCATAACCACCTTCAGGATGTGGTCTTACCACTATCGGAGAGAGAACACCGTTTACTTTTACACTTTCAACAAGTTCATCCATATCCTCATTATCAAGCACTTTGAATGGTTGCTCTGAAAATGGTTTCAATTCAGAAAGTTGCATCGGTATAATTTCTTCGGTTTTTCTCCCGGCATCTGTTTTGAATAAGTTATCGAGAGTATTCCGACCTATGTTTATTCCGAAGTCTGCCATCGTTTAGCACCTCCTTTGTGAAGTTTCTGTAAGCTTCTGCCGCAATACCTTTTTTATCATACTCAAATATGCTTTTACCAACACTTGAAGCTTCCGCAGCTCTGATTGATGATGGTATTTCTGTTTTGAATATTTTGAGGTACTTTGAATAGTTTAACCTGATTACAGATGAAACCTCTTTGTTATACAGAGTTCGTCTGTCAACCATAGTTAAAAGTATTCCGCTGAATTTCAGATTAGGGTTTATCTGTTTTTGAACTTTGGTTACAGTTGTAACAAGTTGCTCTAACCCTTTAAGCGGAAGGTAATGTGCCTGAACGGGAATGATTACCTCGTCAGCAGCTACAAGAGAGTTTATTGTGAGCATACCCAAAGAGGGAGTGCAATCAATTAAAACATAGTCATAGTTGTCCTTTACACTATCTATGTAATTCTTCAAAACTCTTTCTCTGCTCATAATGTTTACAAGTGCCGTTTCCATACCTGACAATTCGATATTCGCAGGAACTAAATCGACACCTTCGTTGTGATGTAATATTCCTTCGCCCGGTTTGATTTCTTTTTCTTCGTAAGTTTTCTGCATTAGGGTTGAAAGTGTTACATCAAGTTCATCCGGGTTCTGATAACCCAAGCTTTCTGTTAAACTGCCCTGAGCATCACAATCTATAAGCAAAACCTTTTTACCTTCGTTTGCAAGACCGACACCCAAATTTACTGTCGTGGTGGTTTTTCCGACACCACCTTTCTGATTTGCTATTGCTATTACCTTACTCATAGCTTACCAACCTTTCTTTTCTTAATCTCTTAATAAGCGTTTCTCCGTCAAGATTTGTAAGGACCATAAACCATTCGGAACGAAAGAAACGCTCTATTGAACACCTCGTTTGATAACTACAACTATTTCTATAATCTCTGACCGCCTGAACAATGATTGCCCGTGCTAAATTTTCATAGTTTTCTTTATACAGATAATCCATTAGCCGCCACTCCAACTTTTCTGAAGATTTGCAGAGTCATAATTTACTTTAGCAGCATACCAATTATCGGCAGTTTCAAATGAACGATAAATAGTTGTAATTAAAAATGCCCGAATGTTTCGGACATTAGAAGTGTTATCTTTTAGTGCATCATAAATATACTCAATGTGTGAAGCATCAATTTTTAAGAATCTGCTCTTAACAACCTCGTGAGGATATTCTTGTTTATTAACTCTGATATACTGTTCCTTACTGCAAACAACATCAACCATTATTTCTACGATTTCATCAAGCCATTCCTTTCGGTATCTTTCAACCATAATGTCATATTCGATATTGTCTTTAATAAGTGTTTCGTATGTTTTTCGCTCTCGTATCCATCTCATCG
>JAZQUC010000120.1:0-20033 GCA_045631075.1 Candidatus Fimenecus sp.
AGGGTTAATATGTTTTATTCTGCCTTTGGTTTACGAAGCTCTGCAAGCTCGTTTTCAATAAATTGGTCCATTGATGGCTGTTCTTCCATCTGCTTTTTAAGAGATTTACCAACAACAATGTTAAGAGTAACATTTACAAGGAAAAGAACTGTACCAACAATAAAGCCGAGTCCAAGACTGCAATCTGTAACGATTCCGCCACCAAGTTCAGTACAAGCGTTTGCAAACTGAACAAAGAATACTGATGCTACTGACCAGAAAACTGTTGCGAGCACGTTAAGAATAATGTTGAATTTGTATTTTAACTTGATGCCTGCAATAAGAAGCACGAAGAAGTTAAGAACACCGAATACAACTGCAAGAAGCATAAGTACGCAAGCCACAACAACCATTGTTGCTGCTGTTCCTAAAACCTCGCCACCCATAAGCTTTAATACACTGCCGATATCTGTTTTAAGAAGATAATTGAGAATGAATGTCAAAAATGAAACAGATTGTTCACCCTTATTGAAAGGAAGGTTAAGTGTAAAATTATAAAGTGGAAGAACAAGTGCAATAAGTGGTGCAAATGTAAGAACAAGACGAGCTATGCGAAGCTTTGAGCCCACAACAGAAGATTTGAAATTCTGAAGCTTATAGTGGAACTTTGCAAAAGCATTTTCTGCAAAATCAGCGTCGTCATTAAGTCTTTTTTCCCATTCATGATTGGCAAGATTAACGCCACACTTAGGACATTCAGCCTTAATATCCCATAATTTAAGAGTATGTCCGCATTTAGGACACTTTGAAGCCATAAAATCACTCTTTCGTTTTTATTTAAAATCTTTTAATATTGTACAACAATTATTTTCTTTTTGCAAGTCTAATTACATTCCAAGAAAGCGGTTTAAGGTCAACAGTAAGATTTTTACCGTCAAATTGTGAATTCTGAACCTTGAATGGCTTAACAGGAGTTGCGATTGCACTGTTTTCTGCCTTAATATCAAAGCCACTCATTTCAATCTGTTCAATCACTTCAAAGTTTTCAAAATCAAGAAGTGAAACATCGAAAAGAATGTTTTCATCCATATTTCTGTTAACTGCAAAAATTGTAAGACTTTCTTTATCCTCACTGATTGTTGCGATTGATTCAATATCAGGCACATCAGTAAATTCCTTTGTATCGTGCTTTGGTGAAATAACTCTTGAATCAAGAGTATAACCGCGACCGTAATTTGAAAGATGCATAAACGGATAGAAAATTGTCTGTTCCCAACAAGCGCCACCATTTTCAGTCATAATCGGTGCAATAACATTTACAAGCTGTGCAAGACAACCGATTTTAACTCTTTCAGCATTTTTGAGAAGTGTCATAAGCATAAGTGCTACTAAAAGTGCATCCTCAAAGTTATAGATATCTTCAAGCTGATGAGGGGCTGTACACCATTTATCAAAAGGTGCACCGTTTGAATGATACCATACATTCCATTCATCAAATGAAAGGTTAATAGTATGCTTTGAGCGTTTTTTCGCTTTTATGTAGTCACAAATGCAGACAACTGATTTAATAAATTCGTCCATCTTCATATTCTTTGCAAGGAATGAAGGTGTATCGTTTTCGTGATTTCCGAAATAAATGTGAAGTGAAAGATAGTCAACCTTGTCATATGCCAAATCAAGAGTTGTTGCTTCCCATTCACCGAATGTATGCATATCACGACTTGCACTACCGCAAAGAACAGTTTCAATGGAATTATCTGTCCATTTCATAACCTTTGCTGCTTCTGCTGCTGTTCTTCCGTATTCATAAGCAGTTTTGTGACCAATCTGCCAGTCACCATCCATCTCGTTACCAAGACACCATAATTTAATGTTATGTGGGTCTTCGTATCCGTGTGAACGACGAAGGTCACTCCAATAACTGCCACCCTTGTGATTACAGTATTCAACAAGATTTCTTGCTTCTTCAGGTCCACGAAGACCAAGGTTAACTGCCATCATAGGGCTTGTATTTGCCTTTTTACACCAAGTAACAAACTCATTTGTACCAAAAAGATTAGGTTCTGTAACGCCCCATGCAAGTTCAAGCTTTTTAGGACGAAGTTCCTTAGGTCCTACGCCATCTTCCCAATTGTATCCTGAAACAAAGTTACCACCAGGATAACGGACAATAGGAACATTAAGCTTTTTCACCTTTTCAATAACATCCTGACGGAAGCCGTTTTCGTCAGCAGTAGGATGGTCAGGCTCATAAATACCGCCATAAACTGCACGACCTAAATGCTCAATAAACGAGCCAAAAATTCTGTCATCAATTTTAGCACCTGTAAATTCAGAAACAAGTGACATTTTTGCTTTTTTCATAATAATTTCTCCAAGGGTATTTTATTTTGTTGTATTTTCAGTCGGTACTTCCTGTGGGTCTTGCAAAAAGCTGTGAAGAAGTTGCTGATTTTCTTCCATATTCATTACAAGACTTGCACCAACACCAGGCACATTTTTGTCATACCATGTTCCGCCAGCAGGAATTGAATGCTGAACAATCGGATAATCATACATTTTATTTTTAAATGCTGTAATACCAAGACTTAAAATCTGATTTGTTGACATATTTGTTTTTACAAGTGGAACAACAGCCTCAGCCAATGCATAAAGTTTTGGCAAGCTCATTGTTGATGCTTTTTCAACAATAGCCTCAATAACCTTGCGTTGTCTTTCAGTACGCTTAAAGTCAGAGTCAAGATATCTTATTCTGCTATACCACAAAGCCTGTTCACCGTTAAGAAGAACATCCTCACCTGCTGGAATTCTTACAGGCACCTTAACAAAGCCTGAATGATATGTGTAATAGCTTTCTCTTTCAGTAACATCAACCCGTATTCCACCAATTTCATCAACAATTGTCTGGAATATTTCAAAGTCAACAATTGCATAATACTGAATATCAACTTTAAAGTTTAATTCAAGAGTATCAGAAAGCGTTTGAATTCCACCACGGAAATATGCAGAATTAAGCTTGTTCCAAGAATTTGTTCCTGCGATTTCAACATAAGAGTCACGAAGGAAGGATGTAAGCTTAATCTGTTTATTCTTTTTATCAAGTGTTACAAGCATCATTGTATCAGAACGGGATGCTTCTTCATTTTCACGAGCATCAACACCGATAAGAAGCACATTTATCTGGTCAGGAATCTGTGCAAGGTCGGTAGCATCCACATAAGCATTGTCAGATAATTCTTCTTCACTCTTAAAAGATGATAAAAGCTGGTCAATTTTTCGATAACCAAAGCCACCTATACACAAAGATATACAAAGAATAATTATGATTGCATTTCTTATAGGATGTCTTTTTTTCTTTTTCTTTTTGGGCTTTTTTTCTTCACCCAATTCACCGTAAACCTCGCTTATGTCGTTATATTCTATTTCCTGACGACGACGGTTTTCAACGGCACTGTTATATTTCACCTGATAGCTTTGAGCTTCATGCTCAATAAAAAAGCTTTCAGCCTGTCCTGTTGATGACGAAGAAACATCTTCAAATTCATCCTGTTCACCTGAATCACTGTAAACATCTTCAAACTTATCGGACTGACCGTTATTGCTGAAAATATCTTCAAATTCACTATCAGAATTATTAAAACGATTTACAGCCATTTTATGGACTCCTTGTTTTTGATAATATCTTTTTATATTTTACTACAAAATACAAAAAATCACAACATTTTTATAAAAAAAATAAAGTAATTTGATATATTTCTTTATGTTATACTTGCAAGAACGAAAAAAAATATGTATAATGTTAGACAGTTTTAGTTTAGTCAGCAATTTTGTTGACTGTTTTCGGGAGTTTTTGTATATGTTAGGTAAGTATGTAAGGGTACGTGTTACCAAACCTATGCACTTTTTTGACAAAGAAAAAAACATTTCTTATGACTTGAATTTTGGTAATGTTGAAAGTGGAATTGATGCACTTTCACCTGTCAAGGGTGCATATATTATGGGTGTGACACACAGAGTCCGTGTTTTTGAAGGTCGTGTCATAGCAGTTATCAAAAGAAAAGATTTAGGTGGAATAATTCTTGTTGTTGCGCCAAAAAGCAAACGATATATCATTCATCAGATTGAGGATGCTGTTGAATTTGCTGAAAAGAAAGGTACTTATGACATAAACTGTCTTTATGAAAGTTCATGTGGTGCTATTGTTTATCGTATAATTAACGGTGAAACAAGATTTCTTCTTATCAAAAACAAGCGTAGTGCCAACTGGGGCTTCCCTAAAGGTCATATTGAACGCGGTGAAAATGAAAAGGAAACCGCTTACCGTGAGGTGCTTGAGGAAGCAGGAATTCGAATCCGTTTTCTTCCTGATTTCCGTTTCCGTTCTGAATATTCAATTCAGGGAAGAATTGAAAAGCAGGTTGTAATTTTCCTTGCAACCACTGACGATACAACAACAATTATTCAAAGAGAGGAAATTGAGGAATATCTCTGGCTTAAATTTGACAAGGCAATGAATTCCCTTAAATTCCCTAACGACAAGCAAATGCTTCGCAAAGCCCACGAATACCTTTTAAATGCAGGTGTAACAAATGGTTGAAACAATCGTTAATACAATAACAACATTTTTACAGGATAAGGTTCCTGAAGAGCTTATTGCATTCGTTATTTCACTTTTGCCCGTTCTTGAATGTCGTGGCGGTATGATTGCAGCAAGACTTATGGAAATCCCTTTCTTGAAGGCATTTCTTATATGTTATCTTGGAAATATGTTGCCCATTCCGTTCATTATCTTATTCATCAGAAAGATTTTTGAATTTTTGCGCCGTTTCAGCTTTTTTGAAAAAATCATTGAAAAGCTTGAAGCAAAAACAGATAAAAATAAAGATAAGATTTTAAGGTATGAATCATGGGGACTTTTAATTTTTGTTGCAATTCCGCTTCCGGGTACAGGTGGTTGGACAGGTGCTTTAATGGCAGCACTTCTTGATATCCGTTTTAAACGGGCATTACCGATTATCGCACTTGGTGTTCTTATTGCAGGATTTATTATGTCAGGTCTTACCTATGGCATTTTCCAAATGTAAAAATTTAAAAAGACAAAAAATAAACCGATGATACGTTTTGTACCATCGGTTCATTTATTTTAGTAGAACTAATCGATTAAACTGCTGCGTCTGTGTTAGGAATAACTGGTTCCTCTGGAACTACAACTTCTTCAATTACTGGTTCTGTTGTTGTTTCATCACAGAAGAGACAAGCTGCACCTACTACTGGAATTGCACTTACGAGAACAAGAACTGCGCTCATAACGATAGCCCATTTTGTGAACTTGTTTTTCATGCCTTTCACCTCCTTGAAACATGCTTGTCTATTGAATTTATGTCTTACTTACCAAAAAATGATAAGCAGTAACAAATTTTTCAATCAATAAGAATGCCCAATTTCTCAAAATTCTTTATTTGATAGCATTATAACACATAAATTTTAAAATTACAACTAAAAATTTACATATTTGAAAAGTTTTTTTCACAAAATTTTTTTACATATTGTACAAATCAGAACAAACTATACAAATTGTTGTGTTTTTGTTCATTTTAAAATACTGTGATTTTACATTGTTATTCTATACCATACTTTTGTGCAATATGAATATATAGACATAAAATTTATTATGCATTCTGTTTTATACTTTTTTCACAGTTTTTATTGTAATTACAAAAGTTTTGTTGTACAATAATACTATAACTAATTAGGGGGATTCTTATGCCAACAACAATTATTTCAAAAATAAAAACAAAAAACAACAATCTGGTTCTTCGTGTTGCCAAAGGTCACTTTGCAACAAGCAGTTCTCATAGCAACTATTACATTGATGTTGCTGCACAAAAATCCCGTCTTTCTGAAGCAAAAGCTATTGCACAGGAATTATGTAAAAACCACAAATACAGCAACTGTCTTGTTGACACTATCCTTTGCCTTGACGGTATGGAAGTTGTAGGAACTTGTATCGCAGAAGAACTTACAAAAAACGACTATGTAAACATTAATGCTCATCAGACTGTTTATGTTGTTACTCCTGAAACAATCAACGGCTCACAGCTTTTATTCAGAGATAACATTGTTCCTATGATTAAGGGTAAGCACGTGTTGATTATCGCTGTTTCTGTTGCATCAGGCAACACAGTGCGTTCTGCAATTGAAGCAGTTAAGTATTACGGTGGTGAGGTTGCAGGTATTGCATCAATCTTCGCAACATCAAACAGCATTAACGGTTACGAAGTAAATTCAGCTTTTAATCCTAATGACTTACCTGATTATTTCAGCTGTCCGTCATATGAATGTCCACTTTGTAAAGAAGGCAAAAAGATAGACGCACTTATTAATTGCCACGGATACTCAAAACTTTAATATCTGAAAATAAGGGGAGCTGATTGCTTCCCCTATTTTTTTGCACAAAAAAGCGGTGGAGAATTATCCTCACCGCTGATTTTATTTTTTTAGAAGTTAAGATAACCTGCATCCTTCCAGATAACATAGAACACATGTGTTCCGTCTGCAAGCTTATCTCTTACATAGTAGTCATAACCTTCAACAGGTGTCCAAGGCTTGTATTCAATAAAGCCTTCACCTGATGGCTTGTTATCCTTACCTGTAAGATTCTGAAGACCCTTTTCCATAGCATTAGCCATTTCTGTTTCTCCAGCATCGATGAAAACTGTTGCCTTAACAACATTGCTTGTTGGGTTACAAACACCGAACTTAAAGCCTGTAATCCACCAATGTTCCTGTTCATATCTTGTGAAAAGAGGGCTCTGATTATTGTAATCATTTACTGAATGATAATAATCGAACTGCATTTCAAGCATATTTTCGTCATCAGCGCACTTATAGAATGCAAAGTCCTTGTTTTCAGGCTTCTTTGTATAAACACCTAATTCAGCACCTTCAAGAACACCATACTGACCTTTCCACCACTGAAGTCTCCAAAGAAGACCGTCATATTCGAAGTCAATTTTAAGAGTTTTGTAAAGCATTGTTGTATATGCAGCAGCATTATCATAGATACCTGCAAAACCGAAGTTACGCTGCCAAGCTTCAACGTCTGTATAATAAATATTCTGTACAGGGTCATACTTGTAACCGAACAGTTCAAGAATGTCATTTGTATTTGTTGCATAGTCCTCAAGACCTGCAACACTTCTTAAAATCTTACGAGCGTCAAGTGCAGTAACATTAGCATCCTTGTTATAGTCCAATGTAACCATCTGTTCTTCTGTAGGTTCAATTAAGCCTGCAGCAATCTGAAGAGCAATACGAGCGTCAAGTGCTGTCATTTTTCCGTCGCCGTTACCATCACCAAGAACTAAATCTTCAGTATCAATAGCTGAAGCTGTAAGAGCACCGAAAGGAACAGCAGTAATTAACATAACTAATGCTAAAACAAATGAAAATAACTTTTTCATCAATGTCGCCTCTTTCTTTAATTTATATAATATATACACCATATTATTACATAATTATCATATTTTGTCAACAAAACAAATTTCCCTTATTGACTGTTTATATGACAATTATTTTTTGATTTCTACTCTTTTCATTCGTGAAAATTTTTCACCCCAGCTGTTTGCCCAGCTTTCACAATAGAGTTTATAATATGAAACATTATTCTTTTCTCTGTACTTTGCAAAGCAATGGCACCAGATTACTGATGGAATTGCAACAACTATATAGTATAAAGGGCCTAATAAAAGGCATTGCCATGTATGACCGTACTCGTGAATTCTTGTGTTATATGTCCACTCTTTATCAGGATGATTTTCTCGCATAAAGATAAAAAGTCCCATTGAAAGTCCGCCCTGATTCCAAGGCATATAAACAATATTTGCATAACCGAATTTCTGACTTTTGTATCCAAGAATTTTTGTACAGATGAAATATGCGATTCCACCCACAATATTTACAGGCAAGCACCAAGTCCATTGTACAACATAAAAGAAAATATCAAAAAGCTTACTTCTTTTAACTGTTGGTGCAGTCTGAGTTATATCAATTTTTTTCATAATTATCCCCTTTACTTTGCTTCCTGCATTAACTGTTTACGCAATTCTTCTTTTTCAATAAGAATTATATATTCACCATTTTCGTTCTTTTGAAGTGTGTGACCCTGACTTTCGTCATTATCCTTACCAAGCCATGTGTTTTCAAGCTTTTGACCTGAAAGGATTTCACATCTTGCTTTTTCTTCTGCAGAAAGTGTCACATTACCGTATTTATGCTTTGTAGCAATTGCAGCACGAATCATTGTGTGGTCGTCCTTTGTCATTTCAAACTTGCGAAGAAGAATGTATGAAATGAAAGCACAAATCATAGGAATAATAGCAACACAAAGACGAATACCGAAAATTGCTGAATCAGATTGCTCAACAAATTCAGTTGCCTCACTCTTTGTATCAAGACCAAAACCACCAAGGATAAGCGTTACAATAAATGTGTTTATACCACCTGTCACCTGCTTAACCATTGTGTTACATGTTGAAACAACACCTTCTCGACGACGACCTGTAATCAATTCATCAACGTCGGTCAAATCAGGGAAAACATTGTTACAAACAAAGCCGATACCACTCATACCGAATGGATAGAAAATTACGCCCATAATCATAAGAATAAGCATATATGTAGCCTTTGATGTACTTGGTTGACTTGCCTGTACAACAAGACCGATTGCAAGACCTAAAATCATAAACGGTGTTACGATTGTACCGCACTTTTTCTTACCGTGCTCCATTGTAAGCGCATAGTTGAGCGGGAATGACAATGATTCAAAAACACCTGCAAATGTGTTGAAAATAGGATAGAATTTATACTGATTTGCAAGGAATGTTACATAGTAAATATATGTTGTTGAATAGAAGCTTCTTGCCATTTCCCAGAAAAAACTGATTGAAAAATACTGTCTGAATGAACGGCTTTTGAAAACATCAAAATATTCTTTGAATGCAGCCTTCAAATCAAGCGGATCAAGCTTCATATCAAGTGAGCTTGGTTCTTTTACAAGCTTGAATGTGGCATAAAGTGCAATACTATATACAACAGAAAGAACTATACCCGTAGCAAAGAACGGTGTTTTTGCATCTCTTGTAAGTCCGTCAGAAAAACCGAAAACAGAAAGCATTATAAGAAGTATGATATATGACGGAATCATACCAACTGAATTGAAAATATAGCTTACTGATGTATATTGTGTTCTCTTGTTATATTCAGGTGCAAGTTCAGGAAGCATTGCTGTATGTGGCACAGCAATCATTGTGTATGCAGTCTTGTAAAGCACATAAGCAAATACAAAATATGCAACTGTCATATATGGGTGCTTTTCACCGTCAAGACCAAAGGAATTCCATAACATTATGTATGACACAACCACAAACGGAATACCCCATTTGATATATGCACGGTGTCTGCCGTATTTTGAACGGGTACGGTCAGTAATAATACCCATAATCGGGTCATTAATTCCATCCCATATAACAGCAATCATAGTGATAAAGCCTGCATATTCAATGTCAAGTCCCACAACCTTGGTAAGGAAAATACTGAAATACATACTGATTATGTATCCCGCACCACCAATAAATATGTTTGTGTAGCAATAGTTAATCATAGGCATAACGGTATCCTTGAACGTGCCTTCAACACCTATTGCTTTTTTGAATTTTTCACCCATAAACTCACCTACAAAAAATCTGCATCACTCATATAAAGTCAATGCAGATTCCTTTAATTATTAATCGTCATCACCTACGAAAATTTTAATAGCATTTTCACAGGTTTTAACTTCAACAAAGTCATGGAAACCGCCGTTTTCACCGTCAAGCACCCAATTGACCTTATCGTCAAAATAGAATTTAAAGTTTTTACCGCGTTTAACTACAAGATATTTGTTATCAGTAACTTCTCTTGTAATAAACATAGCGTTAAGAATTGAAGTAAGTTGAGCAGGATTTTTAGGCATTCTAATCATTGCAAGCTCGTGATAACCGTCGTCAAATTCAACACCTGCTTTTTTAAGCACAGGAAATCCTGCAACAGAATATGAATTTGAAACTCCGCCATAGAAGAATTTGCCTTCTATAACTTCACCGTCATCACACTCGACCTTTGCCTTAAAGCCCTTAATTGAAAAAATCTCTTTAGCCGATTCCCAATAATAAGCTCCCCTGCCGATTTTGTTTTTAAGCGACTGTTTAGCCTTATATGAAACATCACAAAGGTTACCAAAGCAAGAAACATAAATAAACTGTTCCTTACCACAAAAATCACCGATATCGATTGATTTTGTCTTGCCTTCAAGTACTGCTTCAATGGCATCTTCAGCATCTGTAGGAATGTGCAACGAATGAGCAAAGTCATTTGTTGTACCGAATGGAATATATCCGATTTTAACATCCAGCTTCAATTCCATTACGCCACAGATAGTTTCTTTTAATGTTCCGTCACCACCGCAACAAACAATTACATCGTTACCCTCACCGTAACGCTTTGTTACGTAGTATGCATTCTTATCAATCTCAGTGTATTTTACACTTACGCGATAATCTGCTTCTTCAAGTTTTTTTGTGATTTTGGGAAGAAAATCAACAGATTTACGCTTACCCGCAATAGGATTGATAATCAGCAAAAGATTTTTTGACATCTTAGAACTCCAATTTCTTGTTTATATATTCAACCAACTGGTCGATAGGAAGTCTTATCTGTTCCATTGTATCTCTGTCACGAACTGTTACGCAGTTATCTGCTTCAGTTTCGTCGTCACCAACAGTCTGGAAGTCAACTGTGATACAAAGTGGAGTACCGATTTCGTCCTGACGACGATATCTCTTACCAATTGAACCTGCATCATCATATTCAACATTGAAATACTTTGAAAGCATTTCAAAGATTTCTTCAGCCTTTTCACCAAGCTTCTTTGAAAGAGGAAGAACTGCAGCCTTAACAGGTGCAAGTGTTGGATGGAAATGCATAACAACACGAGTATCGTTCTTTTCTGCGTCAACAACTTCTTCATCATAAGCTTCTGTCAAGAGAGCTAAGAAAAGACGTTCAACACCAAGAGATGGCTCGATAACATAAGGAATGTATCTTTCACCTGAAACTTGGTCAATATATTCAAGATTCTTACCACTTGTATTAGCATGCTGTGTAAGGTCATAGTCAGTTCTGTCAGCAATACCCCAGAGTTCACCCCAACCGAATGGGAATAAATATTCAAAGTCAGTTGTAGCCTTTGAATAGAAGCAAAGCTCTTCAGGGTCGTGGTCACGAAGACGAAGATTTTCAGGCTTGATGTTAAGAGAATAGAGCCAATCACGGCAGAAGCTTCTCCAATAGTCAAACCATTCAAGGTCTGTACCAGGTTTGCAGAAGAATTCAAGCTCCATCTGTTCAAATTCACGAACACGGAAAATGAATTTACCCGGTGTGATTTCGTTACGGAAAGACTTACCAATCTGTGCAACACCGAATGGAACTTTCTTTCTTGTTGTTCTCTGAACATTCTGGAAGTTTACGAAAATACCCTGTGCTGTTTCAGGACGAAGATAGATTTCTGATGTTGAATCTTCTGTAACACCCTGGAATGTTTTGAACATAAGGTTGAATTGACGGATATCAGTAAAGTTGTGAGCACCACAATCAGGACAAGGAATAGCGTGTTCCTTGATGTAGTTAGCCATTTCTTCATTTGACCAACCTGCAACATTAGTGCCGTCAAAGTTTTCGATAAGATTATCTGCACGGTGTCTTGTTTTACACTGACAGCAGTCCATAAGTGGGTCAGAGAAACCACCAAGGTGACCTGATGCCACCCATGTCTGTGGATTCATAAGAATAGCAGAATCAAGACCAACATTGTATTTGTTTTCCTGAATGAACTTCTTTCTCCAAGCCTTTTTGATATTTTCTTTAAGTTCAACACCCAATGGGCCGTAATCCCAAGTGTTAGCAAGACCGCCGTAGATTTCACTACCTGCATATACGAAACCTCTGCCCTTTGAAAGAGCAACAAGTTTTTCAAGTGTTTTTTCTGTGTTAAGCATTTTAAAATACCTTCTTTATTATATGATTATGAGTTTATTTTTTACTTTTTATTCAGCAATGCCTATTTTTGCTTTTTCAAATTCTTCTTCGATTTCAGCTGATGGCTTCTTTGTAAGAAGTGAAACAACTACAATGAAGATTGAAGAAACGATAAAGGCAGGAAGAAGCTCGTAAATTGTGAAGATTGGGAATTTTGCACCAAACTGCTGATTAAGAACAAGTTCCCAAATAAATACTGTTGCTGCACCTGAAAGCATACCTGCAACAGCACCTGCACGGTTTACTCGTTTCCAGAAAAGTGAGAAGAGCATAAGTGGTCCGAATGTTGCACCAAAGCCTGCCCATGCAAATGAAACGATATTGAAAATAACACTTTCTTCATCAAGAGCTATAATCACACCGATAAGAGCAACTACCACAAGTGCAATACGAGATACCCACATAACTTTCTTATCACTTGCTTTTTTATTAATAACGCCCTTATAAACGTCGTTTGCAAGTGCAGAAGATGCAATAAGAAGATATGAGTCAGATGAACTGATTGTAGCAGCAAGAATACCTGCCATAATAACACCTGCAAGTACAGGATGAAGAAGTGCCTCACTCATAAGAACGAATACGTTTTCTGCACCACCTGCGCTGAGAAGTGTTTCTGCTGTTGGAAGCATTGCACGACCGATAATACCGATTGCAACTGCTGCGAAAAGAGAAATAACAACCCAGACTGTTGCAATTCTTCTTGATTTTTTAAGTTCACTTGCTTTACGGATAGCCATAAAACGAAGAAGAACCTGTGGCATACCAAAGTAACCAAGACCCCATGCAAGAGTTGAAGCGATTGTAAGTGGTGAATATGGGTTTGCAGTATCAAATAATGCTTTACCACCTTCAACCAACTGTGTTCCGTCACTTGTCAATGGGTTTGCAATTTCTGTCAATGAGAAGAATCCGTCAATTGACTGAGCATTTGCAATAACTGCTTCAATACCACCTGCGTTGATTGTACCAAGCACAAGAACTGAAATAAGCGCTATAATCATAACGATACTCTGCATAAAGTCAGAAGCACTTTCAGCAAGGAATCCACCAAGGAAAGTATATACGATAACGAAAAGAGCACCTACAATCATCATTGATGTGTATGAATATCCGAACAATGTGCTGAAAAGCTTACCACAAGTAACAAAACAGCTACCTGCGTAAACTGTAAAGAATACGAGAATAAGTACTGATGCAATAATTCTGATAACCTTTTTATTTTCGTGGAAACGGTTACTAAAGAATTCAGGAACTGTAATTGCATCACCGCTGATTGCTGAATAATTACGAAGTCTTTTCGCAACGATAAGCCAGTTAAGGTATGTACCAACAGCAAGTCCGATTGCTGTCCATGTTGCGTCCGCAATACCACACCAATATGCAACACCCGGAAGGCCCATAAGAAGCCAACCGCTCATATCGGAAGCCTCAGCACTCATAGCTGCAACCCAAGGTCCTAAGCTTCTGCCACCAAGGAAATAGTTTTCTGTATTTTTGTTTGCTTTACGTGCAAAGAATACGCCGATGCCGATAACAATAAGCATATACCCTGCCATAGCGAGAAATATCATCATCTGGTTTGACATTTCATTCATCCTTTCTTAATGGAATACTAAATATTACTCCATTTTATAAATATACTACTGTATTATAATAAAAAAAAGGTGATTTGTAAAGCGTTAAAGCGCTACAAATCACCTTAATTTTACATTTTTTTGTTTTAAAGTAGTAAATTACTCTTTCCAGCTATGAATAACAGCAGGATTTTCGAAAATTTCATCAAGTCTGTCCATAAACGGAATAATATCACCATAGTCAAGTGCCTTATGGTCGAAAGCAATTGTAAGTGGAAGAATCTGACGAATTTCAATTGAATCAACACCGTTTTCATCTGTCACAACAGTTGGTTTTTTCTGAATTGCATTAACAGCAATTGCAGTAACCTGTGGCGGAATGATTTCAAGAAGGAAGCACATACCCTTCTGCTCACGGTGAATTGAACCAAGGTTTGAAATTGTAACCGTACCCTGTTCAATATCCTTTTTTGTAAGTCTGTCGTGTTCAGGGATTGAATAATACTTTTTCTTTTCTTCACCCTTAAGTGTTTTCACCTTATGCTTACCTGTTTTTGAGCCGATAAGTCTTAAAACAGCCTGCTTGATTTTACCCTTTTTAAGTCCCTGAAGAGTGTTATCAAGAGAAACCTCAAACATAGCCTCGTCCATATTTGTATTCTGCATACGACGCATTGTGTCGTTGATAACCTCTGTCATTTTTGTAAGGGATTTGCTTTCCATATGACGAAGGTTAACAGTCATCATTCTTCCGTCAGGAAGCATAGCAGGCATTGAAACATTCACACGGTTGTGATATAAAAGTTTACCACGAACAAGGTGTCTTTCAAATTTAAGATGACAGTTCATCTTTGGTGCTGCCATAAGACCTTCACAGATAATTTTCATAACAACTGTGTTGATTGAAATTTTCTTTGCCTTGTCAGTACAGCCTTCGTTAAGCTTTTTGTATTCCTTTAAAAATTCAGTAACATCTGCTTCATAGCTTACAACTGCGTGTGGGATTGTTTCCCAGCTTTCTGCAGTCATATTTGAAACGATTTTTCGTGCAATACCGAATCGTTCTTTTTTATATACAGCCATTTTTCTTCTCCTTAAAACGCTTTTTCGTTAAATCTTCTTTCAAATTCTTCACAAAGCTCATCCCTGAAATCAGGATGTGCGATTGAAATAAGCACTTTTGCTCTTTCTTTCATTGTTTTGCCCTTAAGCTGAGCAATACCGTATTCAGTTACAACATAATTAACATCATTTCTTGTTGTTGTAACCGCTGAATAATCAGTAATTTTTGGCACAATCTTTGAAATTGTGTCATCCTTTGCAGTAGAAGGCATTGCCATAATTGAGCGTCCGCCCTTACTCATAGTAGCACCACGGACAAAGTCAACCTGACCGCCAACACCCGAAAACTGATTAAGACCGATTGTATCAGACACAACCTGTCCCATAAGGTCAACCTGTAAACAGGAATTTACAGAAACCATATTGTCGTGCTGTGCAATAATAACAGGATTATTTACATAATCCATTGGTGTCATTTCTACTTCTTTATTTCCGTTAAGGAAATCAAAAAGTTTCTTTGTACCAAAAGCAAAGCCTAAAATTGTCTTGCCCTGATTGATATTTTTCTTTGAGTTGTTAATAACACCACTCTTGATAAGGTCAACAACACCATCACCGACCATTTCAGAGTGAAGACCAAGGTCTTTTTTGTGCTTTAATTCTTCACAAATCGCATTAGGAATACCACCGATACCAAGCTGAATACAATCACCATCATTAATAAGTGATGCACAGTTTTTACCAATCTGAATTTCCACATCAGTAAGTGGTGGTGCAGGCACTTCAGGAAGCTGCTCGTCACATTCTACGAAAAAGTCGAATTCAGTAACGTGCTTTCTTGCCGCGCCATATGTATAAGGCACATTTTTATTGACCTGACCGATTTTAACCTCACAATGTGAAAGTGTTGTTTCGATATAGTCACAGTTTGTACCAAGTGACACATAACCATCTTCATCAGGTGGTGTTACAGACATAACAGTAACACGAGGCTTAATAATCTCTCTTAACACCATTGGAGTTTCTGAAAGATAGCAGGATGTGAAATCAGCAACACCCTCTGCAATTGCCTTTCTGTTTGTACCTGATGCAAAAAATGAGTTGTATTTAAAGTGACCTTTCACCTCAGGGTCAACCCAAGGTGTTTCTCCTAAAAGGAGCATATTTATAATTTCAACATTATTGTAATTCTTATAATTTTCACGCATAGCGCGTACTATTGCCCTTGGTTCACCACAACCAAAAGACATAACTACCTTATCACCATCGTGAATATTCTTAATTGCTTCTTGTGCCGTTACAAGTCGGCTTTCATACTCTTTTTTCCAGTCCATAAAGACTCCCTTCTTATATAAAATAACGAACAGATTAATGCTACTTTGTCGATTATAAACTTTTGCATTATCACGCAAATTATATAAAAGTTTGGTTTTGTTGTCAATGGATTTTAAAATATTTCACAATTCGTTAATTTTTTCTGTTTGTGTTGATTTTTTATATGTATATATAGTATTATAATGTTATCATTGATTTGTTGGGCTGAAAGGGGTCTGATATTATGAATTATGTTAGTAAAAAAGAGAAAATTAACTTTATGGCAGGTCTTGCGGGACAAAACATTGTTTACTGCTTTATCGGTACAGGATTTTTTCAGTACTTTTTGACAGATATTGCCTTGTTTCCACCTGCTGTCGTAACAGTACTTCTTATGATTATGAAAATCTGGGACGGTATTAACGACCCGATTATCGGTTCATTTGTTGACCGTCATCGTTTTAAGAATGGCGAAAAGCTTCGTCCTTTGCTTAAAAACACTCCAGTCCCTGTTGGTATTTTCACAGTTCTTATTTTCTTTGTTTTTTCAACTGATGAAAATCTCCTTTGGCTTCGTGTGGGTTACTTTGTAATTATGTATCTTTGTTGGGATATTACATACACAATGCAGGACGTTGCAATCTGGGGTATGACTGCTGTTGTTACTCCTGATTCAAACGAACGCGACAAATTCGTTCAGTTAGCTCGTTCAGTTGGCTCTATCTTCTTCGGTATTGCAAGTGGCTTTATCCCTATGGCTATGGAAATCATTGCAAAGGTTTCAGGCAATTCATTGGCACTTATGACTCTTTTGTTTACAATCATTTTCGGCCTTGGTGGTGCATTACTCAGTGCAAAATGTTACAGTGCACACGAAAGAGTGCGTCTTGTTGAACCAAGTCAACAGCAGACATCTATTTTTGAATGCTTCAAGCTTCTTTTCCAGAACAAGATGCTTATGCTTGTAACACTTTCAAATCTTTTAGGTTCATTCGGCTTTGGTGCAAGTCTTATGACATATTTCTTCAAGTATAAGATGCCTGAAATTGCTATTGCAGGATACGTTCTCGGACCATTGACACTCAACACCATTTTCGGTACTCTTACTTCTCCTCTTTCATTCTTCGGTATGCTTATGGCTGACAAGCTTAAGCACAAATTCAAGGGCTACAGAAATCTTCTCATTTTCATTCAGGTATGCACATTAGTCGGCAGAGTTATTGCATGGGCTATCGGATTCGAAGGTAAAAATATTATCTGGACTATCGTTATTCTTGCTCTTTGCTCATTCCCTGGTGGTGCTGCAAGTATTGCACAGACTTCACTCTTCTGCGACAGCGTTGACTATATGGAATGGAAAACAGGCAAGCGTACAGAAGGTGTTACATTTGCAATGCAGACCTTCTTTACAAAGATTTCAAGTGGTATTACAGGCGCTCTTGGTACACTTGCACTCAGCCTTCTCGGTTATGTTGCGGTTGAAGACACACCGGGTGCAGTATATCTTGGTACACAAAGTCAGGCGTTTGAAACATGGATTTGGCCGGTCGTAATGCTTACACCTGCTCTTGCTGCACTTCTTTATATTATCCCTCTTCTCTTTATCAAGTACACACCTGAACAGAAGGCACAGGTTGAAAAGGAACTTGCAGAACGCAGAGCATTAGCAGACAAAGAAACAGCACAGGTTGCTGAATAAAGGAGAAACCGAAAATGAAAAAAATTATCAGTATTTTATGTATCGTTGCAATTATGATGTCATCATTTGCAGTAATGGCATTCGGTGCTGATACAAGCTATAAGCCATATGAAGAAAGTCAGTATTTTACATACGGTGACTACGATATTCATTACAGAGTAATTCCTGCAAAAGGCGAAACAAAGGGCAGAATTATGATGCTTCACGGTTTTATGTGCTCAACTTATGCGTGGCGCAATATGGCTGACCAGATGTCAGAAAAAGGCTATGAATGTGTCCTTGCCGACCTTCCTAACTTTGGTTTTAGTACACGCGAAACTGCTGAAATGGAAATTATTGACCGTGAAATACTTATTACCGAGCTTATGAAGAGTATTGCACCAATGAACGAGTGGATTCTTGCAGGTCATTCAATGGGTGGCGGTGTTGCAGTGAATATTGCAATCGAAAATCCTGTAAAAGCACTTTTGCTTTACTGTCCTGCACCACAGAGTGAATTCCCCGTTGCAATGAAGGGTCTTGTTCAGTCAGGTCTTATGAAGGGCACAATGAATATGTTCTTTAAATACGGTACAGAAGTTGACCCACTTGTTAAAATGGTGATTTTTATGGCAACTCTCGACTGTAAATTCTCAAAGGATTATGATGTAAACGGTGTTACAGACGCAGTACAGTACGACGGTTTCGGCGCAGGAATGTGCGAAATGATGTACAATGTAAGACCTACTGATTTAGAGAACGCAGACAAAATCGAGTGTCCTGTACTTCTTGTTCAGGCAACTGGAGATTTGATTTTAAATGCACAGATGAAAAAACAGATGAATTCTGCGTTTCCAAATGCCACAACACATAATGTCAAGGGTGGCGGACATCAGTGCATTGAAAACCGAGCAGACGAGCTCTCAACAGTCACAGAAGAATTCCTTAACGCAAACATATAAATCACATTGGCGGAGTTATTAAACTCCGCCATTTTTCCGTTCAAATTATAATTTGTAGGGATGATTGTTCATTAATATAAATCGCAAATGTAGGGGACGACGACCTCGGCGTCCCATTTTTGGTTTATCTGTTCACTTATTGCGGGCTGCCGAGTCGTCAGCCCCTACGACATACCAAATCGGTTTCCTTGTAGGGGCGAGTCTCCGTGCTCGCCCGTGGTTAACAGATAAACTTACGGGCAGGCACAGAGACCTGCCCCTACATTCCAACCATATTGGTTTTGTTATATAATCGCGTCGCAGACCCTTAATTCTGCATTCTGAATTCTGCATTTACTCGACAAACTCCAATTTATCTACATCTCTTATATGATAGTGTAACCTTGTAGGGGTCATTCAAGAATGACCCGTCCCAAAGTGTGTTGGTAATTTTATTCGGGCTGCCGAGTCGTCAGTCCCTACGACATACCAAATTGGTTTTATTTTATAATCGTAACGCAGTTCCGAAATTACGAATTCCGAATTACGCATTACGAATTATCATCCCGATAAACTCTCAATTTATAAAAAAAGTGATTACCATTTGGTAACCACTCTCGTTTTTATTTATCAAGGCAACTGCCACAAAGCTCATATCCGTTATTTATATATGATTTAAGCTTGTCGCCTTTTACTGTTTCTTTGTTCTTTTCACTCATATTTTTAGCCCCTGAGCATTCAGGTGAATGAATTTTCTTTGACGATGTATTCAGTACATATTGGGCATTCTTATCAAACTTAACATCACTTTCTTCTGTTGTAGCTTCGTCATCAAGCCAACTCTTGCCCGTTGCGTAATCAATTTTAACACCTGGCTGAACGTTGTAGCAATACACATTAAAGCAAACGCCTTCACCGTCATCTTCAACAGACCACGCTTCCATCTGCACACCACTTGCAACAAGGTTATCACCGTCATAAATCGGTGTTACACGATAAAGCACATGGTTTTCAGTTTCCTTTACATAGTCAGCAATCATATTTTCAAAAGGCAACATACCCTGTGTGTTCATATATCGTGTACCTGTAATAAGATTGCTTGTATTTGCATTTTCACCTGTCAGCTGGAATCCGATTAAATGGCAACGGTTATAAAGATATTTGCCGTCAACAAAATCGTATTTTGCAGTCACCCAGCCTGTTGGCTTCACCATACCGATGTCACCTCTTTTTTCAGTCGGCATAATTTCAACACCGACGCAGGCATATGTGACACCACAACGACCAAGATAGTCAAGCTTTGCATACTCTTCAAAGGCTTCTGTTGTGTAATCGTCCTCTGTAAATGAC
>JAZQUC010000121.1:0-1761 GCA_045631075.1 Candidatus Fimenecus sp.
AAAAGTGAATTCGGCCGGTGTTATGCCAATCATCTTTGCTCAAGCAATTATGTTTGTACCTATCACTATTGCAGGCTTTGCACAAACAGAACAAATGTCAGGTTTCATGACAGCATTCACAAATATGAATGGTTTCTGGTACAATTTTGTATTCTTTGTATTGATCATCGCTTTCACATACTTCTACACAGCTGTTACAATTAATCCAGCTCAAATGGCAGAAGATATTAAGAAAAACGGTGGCTTTATTCCAGGTGTTAAACCAGGCAAGAAAACACAAGAATTCTTTGATGACATCATTTCAAGAATTACTTTACCAGGTTCTTTGTTCTTAGGTGTTGTAGCTATTATGCCAGCTATAGTGTCAATTCTCGGCGTTAATCAACAGTTCTCACAATTCTATGGTGGTACATCATTGTTGATTCTTGTCGGAGTTGTGTTAGATACCTTACAACAAATAGAAAGTCATCTTTTAATGCGTCACTATGATGGTTTAACCAAAACTGGTCGTATTAAAGGACGTTCAGGAAGAATGTAAGATTTCTTATTATGATTCATTACAGAACAGATAAAGAAATTGAATTGTTAAGAAATGCTGCTTTACTAGTGGGCAAAACCCTTGGTGAAGTAGGTAAGCATATACGTCCGGGTATCCGTACTATTGAACTTGATAAAATCGCTGAAGAGTTTATCAGAGATAATGGTGCAGTACCAGCCTTCAAGGGATATGGAGGATTTCCCGGAAGTCTATGCATCTCTGTTAATGATGCTGTAGTTCATGGAATTCCAGGTAATTACGAATTACGTGACGGAGATATTGTTTCTGTAGATTGTGGTACAATCTTGAATGGTTATGTCGGTGATTCGGCTTATACTTTTACAGTTGGAGAAGTATCTGAAGAAATTAAGTTATTTCTGCAAAGATCAAAAGAATCTTTATATAAAGGTATTGAGCAAGCTGTAGCAGGTAATCGTATTGGTGACATAGGTTATGCTATTCAAAGTTACGTTGAACAGTTTGGCTACGGTGTCGTACGAGAATTAGTTGGTCATGGTGTTGGTCGTAAGTTACATGAAGACCCTCAGGTACCTAACTATGGAAGAAGAGGTACTGGAACTAAATTGTCTGAAGGTATTGTAATCGCGATTGAACCAATGATTACATTCGGAAAACGTGACATAATTCAAGAAAGAGATGGCTGGACTATTAAAACAAAGGATAGAATGCCAGCTGCTCATTTCGAACATGATGTAGCAATACGTGATGGAAAAGCAGAAATATTATCTAGTTTTGAATGGGTAGAAGAAATCATTAAATAAGAATTTTGTATGGCAAAACAATTGTCTATAGAACAAGACGGAACAGTTGTAGAATCATTGGGTAACGCAATGTTCAGAGTTGAACTTGAAAACGGACTTCAAATTATTGCTCATATTTCCGGAAAAATGCGTATGCATTACATAAAAATATTGCCAGGAGATAGAGTTAGATTAGAAATGTCACCTTATGATTTAACAAAAGGACGTATCACATTCAGATATAAATAAATTTTTCTTATCTTTGCACCCGCAAAAATGAGAATCAATAAAAATGACTTTAAAGAAATAAGATAATAAAAATAATATGAAAGTCAGAGCATCTATCAAGAAGAGATCAGACGATTGCAAGATTGTGCGTCGTAAAGGAAAATTGTATGTAATTAACAAAAAGAACCCTAAAGAAAAACAACGTCAGGGTTAATAACTAAAGTAAAACAGTAA
>JAZQUC010000122.1:0-7252 GCA_045631075.1 Candidatus Fimenecus sp.
CGCCTTCTCCACCATATTCAATAATTTTACCAACGCCACCCTTAACAGTCATAATTCTTAAAACTTCAAGAATAACGTCTTTTGCAGCAACCCAAGGACTGAGTTTTCCTGTAAGATTAACTCTAACCATTTTTGGCATTGTAATATAATATGTACCGCCACCCATAGCAACAGCAACATCAAGTCCACCTGCACCCATTGCAAGCATACCGATACCGCCACCTGTAGGTGTGTGACTATCTGAACCAATCAATGTTTTGCCTGGTTTACCAAATCTTTCAAGATGAACTTGATGACAAATACCATTACCAGGACGAGAAAAACGAATACCACGTTTTTTAGCAACACTCTGAATAAACCTATGGTCGTCAGCGTTCTCAAAACCAGTTTGTAATGTGTTGTGGTCAATATAAGCAACAGAAAGTTCTGTTTTAACCTGTTCAATACCCATTGCTTCAAGTTCAAGATATGCCATTGTACCTGTAGCATCCTGAGTTAATGTCTGGTCGATTTTAAGACCAACTTCACTACCTGGAGTCATATCACCGGATACAAGGTGAGATTTTATAAGTTTTTGTCCGATTGTCATACCCATTTTTAAATCACTCCTTGGACTTTTTCATTTTTTTAACAATCTTTTATAATTCTATTATATTGACAGAATTTTGTCAATATATTTATACTTATTATAATGAATTTTTAACAAAATATTGATATATTATTTTTCGTGTGATACAATATTTAGGATTGAAATATATTGTGCGATTTAAATTCTTTTTTAATCATAATAATTATTACGATGCAGGATGGGAGTTGAATTAAATGTCATTAATTAAAGCAATTATTCTGGGATTTGTTCAAGGTGTTACTGAATTTTTACCTGTTTCAAGTAGTGGACATTTATCGTTATTTCAACATTTTTTAGGAGTTAGTGGTGAAGGCTCATTATTATTTTCTGTATTACTTCATTTAGGAACTCTGATAGCTGTTTTTATCGTTTTTTACAAAACAATATTTGAATTAATTAATGAAGCATTTTCACTGTTAAAAGATATTTTTACAGGAAAATTTAAATTCAAAGAACTTGCAGAAAAAAAGAAGATTCTTGTTATGTTTGTAATTTCATGTGTACCACTTTTATTTTTACTGATTCCTGTCGGTAATGATATGAAATTAATGGATTATCTTGGTCAATTTTCTGAAGATGATAGTATTTTACTTGAAGGTTTTTGCTTCTTGTTTACAGGTGTTTTATTATTGACATCTACATATATATCAAAAAATAACAAGCTCGAGAAAAATATAAACACACCTCAAGCCTTTGTAATTGGTATTGCACAAGCTGTTGCTGCTGGATTTCCAGGTGTTTCCCGTTCTGGTTCAACAATTTCAACTGGAATGATTTGCGGCATACCAAAGTCTGATATGGTTGAATATTCTTTTATTTTAGGAATTCCTGCAATCATTGTAGCAAATATTGTAGAATTAAAAGATGCAATTGAATTTAATGCTGAATTTGAAATCGTTCCAACAGTTGTAGGCGTAATTGTTGCAGCCGTTGTAGGTGTTGGATGTATTAAGCTTTTACAATGGATATTAAAAAAGGATATGTGGAAATATTTTGGTTTTTATTGTTTGATAATTGGTATCTTATCAATAATTTGCAGTATATTAGGATTATAATTTTGGAGAAGTTAAAATGGCACAACAAAAAAGAAAAACAACAAATTCAAATAAAAATGTCAAGAAAAAAGTCAATAGTTCCAAGAAAAGACAATCAAATACATTCGTTTTAAATAAACAATTAACTGCAGTTGTTTTATTTGCTATTTCAATTCTTTGGTTTTGTTTATCAGTAATAGATGCAGGTGGAGTATGGGGCGCATTCCGTACCTTAATGTTTGGAATATTTGGTTTCGCTTCTTTTATTTATCCATTATTATTGCTTGTTGTTACTGTGTTTATTGCACTTGACAAAATAGATAAAAATGTTATATCAAAGCTTGTTCAAGCTGGTATTCTTATAACAATTGTTAGTAGTATTGTTCATATTTTCCAGTGTGCTCCAGGAAGTACATATGGTGAAGCCATTAAAGACGCATATAATTTATATTATATTGATGGTAGTATGCTCGGTGGTGGAGTATGGGGTGCTTTATTTGGTGGCCTAACACTTCTTATTACAGGTGGTAGCAAACTTGCTGCGATGATTATTCAAATTGTTCTTTTATTTGTTTTCGTTATGGTTATAACAGGTCTTACATTAGCAAACCTGTTTAATGGAATTTCTAAACCGGTTAAGAAAATAGGGGAGTTCACAGGCGATAAAATTAATGAATACAGTGAAAAAGTTGAACAAAATAGAATTGAACGCGAAAAACGAAAAAAAGAATTTAATCCTGATGTTGATTTAGGTCCATCTCCTGAAGAAATCAATAAACCTATTGAAGAAGAACCGGTTCAACAGGATGATATTATTCCGTTTGACACAATAAATAGTGAAGAACTTTTTGCTGATAAAGCAACAGAACAATCATCTGATAATACTGTAGAAGATAACATTATTAATCTTGATGATATAATAAACGATGATTTATCTGAACCTGAACAGATAAAATTAGATGTTGATGATTCAGATAACAATGAAGATGACGAATATACTGATGAAGAATGGGATAGCGAACCGGTTAAAGAGTATGTTATGCCACCGATCGATTTGTTGAATCTTCCTCGCAATGTTAATTTATCTGATTATGAACGCGAACAAAAGTTAAATGAAAGAAAATTAATCGATACATTAAACAGTTTTGGTGTTTCAACAAGATTAGTTGGTGTTTCTCGTGGACCATCAGTTACTCGATATGAAATTCAACCGGCTGCAGGTGTAAAAATCAGCAAAATAACAAACCTTGCAGATGATATTGCACTTAATCTCGCAGCGTCAGGTGTTCGTATTGAAGCACCTATTCCGAATAAGGCTGCCGTTGGTATTGAAGTACCTAATAAGAGTCGTCAATCTGTTACACTTCGTGAGGTCATTGACCATTCCACATACAAAAATGCTAAGTCTAAATTAACCGTTGCGCTTGGTAAGGATATTACAGGTGAATTTGTGTATTCAGACCTTGTAAAAATGCCACATTTGCTTATTGCGGGTACAACAGGTTCTGGTAAATCTGTATGCCTTAATTCAATGATTGTAAGTATTCTATATAACGCAACACCTGATGAAGTTAAGCTATTGATGATTGACCCAAAACAAGTTGAATTTACTATTTATAATGGTATTCCTCATCTTCTTGTCCCTGTTGTTTCTGACCCAAGAAAAGCATCGGGTGCGCTTGCTTGGGCTGTTACGGAGATGCTTACAAGATATAAAACCTTCTCAGAAAACAGTGTTCGTGATATTTCAGGTTATAATAGTATCTGTGAGAGTCAAGGCAAAAAGAAAATGCCTCAGATTGTTATTTTTATTGATGAATTGTCTGACCTTATGATGGCAGCGCCAAACGAGGTTGAAGATTCAATTTGTCGTCTCGCACAGATGGCTCGTGCTGCAGGTATGCACCTTGTAATTGCTACACAAAGACCTTCTGTTGATGTTATTACAGGTATTATTAAAGCTAATATTCCAAGCCGTATTTCTCTTTCGGTATCATCACAGGTTGACTCTCGTACAATTATTGACTCTGTTGGTGCTGAAAAGCTTCTTGGTAATGGTGATATGCTTTATTATCCAGTTGGTATTCCAAAACCAATTCGTGTTCAGGGCTGTTATTTATCAGATAAAGAAGTAGAAAATGTAGTTACATATATTAAAAATCAGGAACAAACTTCTTATGATGATGGTGTTATGAAAGAAATTGACCGCAATGCAGCTCAGACAGGCTCTAAAAAGAAAGATACTTCATCATCTGATGACGGCGAAAAAGGTCCTGCAGATGAAATGTTGCCAAAAGCTATTGAAGTTGTTATTGAGGCTCAATCTGCATCAACAACTTTACTTCAAAGAAAACTTAAGCTTGGTTATGCTCGAGCAGCAAGAATTATTGATGACCTTGAATCAAATGGTATAATAGGTCCTTATGAAGGTGCAAAACCACGAAAAGTTCTTGTTTCTAAACAACAATGGTATGAAATGAACGCACTTGCTCAGGGCGGTGCGGACAAGCCATACGGTGAAGATGAGGGAAAAAGTGAAGAATAATCAGTTTTTACCAATTTCAAAAGAAGATATGATTTCTCGAAATTGGGATGGTGTTGACTTTGTTTATGTGTCGGGTGATGCATATGTGGACCATCCCAGTTTTGGTGTGTCTATAATTACAAGGGTGCTTGAAAATGCTGGATATAAAGTTGGTATTATTTCTCAGCCTGATTGGCGAAGAAATGATTCATTTACCATTTTTGGTAAACCAAGATTAGGATTTTTTGTATCATCAGGAAATATTGATTCAATGGTTGCTCACTATACTGTAGCAAAGAAAAAAAGAAGTACCGATGCTTACTCACCAGGTGGAAAAATGGGGTTAAGGCCTGACAGAGCTGTTATTGTTTATTGTCAGAAAATTCGTGAAATATACGGTGATATTCCAATTGTAATTGGTGGACTCGAAGCATCTTTGCGTAGATTTGCTCATTATGATTATTGGGATGATAAAATTAGACCATCAATCCTGTTCGATTCAGGTGCTAACCTTATTTCTTTTGGTATGGGCGAAAAACAAACAGTAGAGATTGCCGACAGACTTAATAATGGTGAAAATATTAAATCTATTACAAATATCAAGGGAACTTGTTATGCTGTTCCGGTTACTGAAACACCATATAAGGGTGTTGAATGTCCTTCCTTTGAAAATGTTGTTAATTCAAAACAGGAATATGCTATTTCTTGCAGAATTCAACAGGATGAACAAGACCATATTCGTGGTAAAATTATTAAACAACGTCATGGTAAAATGATGCTTGTTCAGAATCAACCTATGGAACCGCTGACAACAAATGAATTAGATGACGTCTATTCATTACCTTACATGCGTACTTATCATCCAATCTATGAAAAAGATGGGGGAGTACCTGGTATTCTGGAAGTTCAGTTTTCAATAACCCATAACAGAGGCTGTTTTGGTGCATGTAACTTTTGTTCGATTGCTTTTCATCAGGGGAGATATGTTACATGCAGAAGTAAAGAGTCAATCTTAAAAGAAGCAAAAGCTTTAACCGAAATGAATGGTTTTAAAGGGTACATTCATGATGTCGGTGGTCCGACAGCAAATTTTAGAAGAACATCTTGTGATGTTCAATTAAAAAACGGATTATGTAAAGGCAAAAAGTGCCTTGCTCCTGAACCATGTCCTGCTTTAGTATCTACACATGAAGAATATCTCGATATTTTACGTTCTGTTCGCTCAATAGATAAAGTTAAAAAAGTATTTATTCGTTCAGGTATTAGATATGATTATATGCTTTGTGATAAAAATGATGCATTTTTCAAAGAACTTGTTAAACATCATGTTAGCGGTCAGTTGAAAGTTGCTCCCGAACATTGTTCATCAGTTGTTCTTGACAAAATGGGAAAACCGCATATCAAGGCATATAAGGAGTTTTCTAAAAAATATTTTAACTACACAAAATCAATTGGTAAAGAGCAGTATCTTGTGCCATATTTAATGTCATCTCATCCTGGGGCAACATTAAAAGATGCTATTGAACTTGCTGAATTTATTCGTGATGAAAAGCTTCATCCTGAACAAGTACAGGATTATTATCCAACACCTGGAACCATTTCTACTGCAATGTATTATACTGAATTGGACCCATATACTCTTGAAAAGGTTTATGTTGCTAAAACACCTCATGATAAAGCATTACAAAGGGCATTGATGCAATATTTTAATCCAAAAAACTACGAACTTGTATATGAAGCATTAAAAAAGGCGGGTCGCAGTGATTTGATAGGTACAACACCAAGATGTCTTATTAAACCAAAGCAAAATAATATTCAGAATAACATTTCAAAAAAATATGAACAAAAAAGAAAGAAAACTATACAAAAGCGGAAAAAGAAATCCTGACGGATACAGCTTTAAGCCCATTCGTTTTATAAAAAACAAATGGGTTAGGTATGTGCTTTGTATTTTAATTGTTTTTTCATTTGTCTTTTCGCTATTTGATTTGTTAGGCATTACAAGCTGGAACAAATTATTCAGTTCACTAAATGTTATAAATACTGTACAAGAACAAGATAGCAATTTTGCAATTTATTGTCTTGATGTTGGTCAAAGTGATTGTACAATTATTAAATGTGATGAAAAAGTTATGATGATTGATACAGGAACATCAAATCAATTGTTTCGTATTATAACTGCATTTTTTGCATTGGATATTGATAAAATTGATTATATGGTTATAACCCATCAACATGATGACCATATGTCAGGTGCAATTGAACTGATAGAACATTATAATGTTGTGAATATTTTAATGCCGAAATTATCTGATATTAATTCAGTTGATTCGAAAATGTATTCAAATCTTATCAAATCTATTGCTGACAATGATGTAAATCCTATTGCTGTATCATCAGGGGCGTCATTTGATTTTGGGTCATCATTTTTTGAAATACTTGCACCTATGACACAGGATAAAGAACTTAATAATATGTCTGTTGTTTTAAAGATAACATATGGGAATACAAGCTTTTTGTTTCAGGGTGATTCAGAACAAAGTGTTGAAAAACAAATATTAAATTCGGATTATGATATTTCTGCTGATGTAATAAAATTAGGTCATCATGGAAGTAAAACATCTTCTTTTGGTCCATATCTTGATGCTGTAAATCCAAAATATGCAATTATATCTTGTAATTCTGATAATAATTACGGTCATCCTAATCTTAAAGTTATAGATACTCTTTACGAAAAGAATATTACACCATATATTACATCATTAAAAGGCAATATAATTATTACAAGTGATGGGAAAGAAGTTGTTATATCAACATCAAAATAATTTTATAAAATATGAAAAAAATACTTGAAATTGTAAATTTCTTGTGGTATAATTTTTTAGCAATTCGCATGTGCGGTGATTTTGACGGTATTGCATTAATATATGTCCCGCCAAAAGTTGACCTGTACAGAGGATAAAATAAGGAGGAAAAAAACATGTCAGTAGTATCTATGAAACAGTTACTCGAGGCAGGTGTTCACTTTGGACACCAGACAAGAAGATGGAACCCAAAAATGGCTGA
>JAZQUC010000123.1:0-2087 GCA_045631075.1 Candidatus Fimenecus sp.
CAGGCTTCCACGCCTGCATTATCAGTGCAGAACGCAAAGTGCAGAGTGCAGAACGTCGGGTCTGCGACGCGATTATATAACAAAACCAATATGGTTATGTATGTAGGGGACGATGCCTTCATCGTCCCGTTCCAAAGTGTACCGTATATTTGTTGCGGGCGGATGAAGGGTGCGGGTGTCCGGTGGACACCTCTGCTAGAAGTAAGCACCGACCGAACCGGCAGGTGAGACTCACCCGCCTCTACTGTAATAGCCGATTTCAATGACAAATAAACCAACAACGGGTCGTCGGGGACGCCAGCCCCTACGAAAAAATTCCCGATAAATTATAATTTGAAACATAAATTCTGCACAAAAATTTTTGTATTTATTTATTCATCCCGTCAAGTGACATTTGTGTGTTTTTTCGTTATACTTAAATGAAAGTTTTGAATGAAACAAGGTGTTATATAATGAACAATACTGAATATGCTGTTCCTGCAAAAAGTCAAGGTGGGAAATATCTTTTTGCATATTTCGTGGGCAACAGACCTGAACAGGAAAGAATTCACTTTGCTGTAAGTGAAGATGGATATAATTTCAAGCCATTAAATAACAATGAGCCTGTAATTATTCAGACAAAAGGGAAGAAATGTGTCCGTGACCCATATATTATAAAGGGAAATGACGGATTTTATTATATAGTCGGCACAGATATGAAAAGTGACGAAGGCTGGACATCCAATCACGCACTTGTAACATGGAAATCCGCTGATTTAATCAACTGGACTGACGAAACAATAATCGATATGCGTGAATTTGGTGGTGATTTTGCCTCAACAACCCGTGCTTGGGCACCACAAGCAATATGGGATGAAAAAGCAAAAATGTATATGCTCTATTGGGCACATTCTGACGAAAAAAATGACCCTGCACAGATGTACTATGCTCACACTATCGATTTCAAAACCATAACCGAGCCAAAGCTTTTGTATGAAAGACCAGGGATTCAGACTATTGACGGTGATATAGCATACAACAAGAAAAACGGTAAGTATTATCTTTATTTCAAGCACGACGAAGACCAGACAATCGCATATACAACAAGTAACTGTTTAACAGGACCATATGACAACGAGTCTGTTGTTGTATCCCTTGCAAAAACGGGTGTTGAGGGTAGCGAAATTTACAATATTACAGGCACAGACCAATGGGTTATGATTATGGATGAATATGGCACAGACCGCTTCTTTATGCAACAGACAGATGACTTTGAAAATTTCTTACCTGTTAATCCTGATGATTACAGTATGAATTTCAACCCTCGTCACGGCGCTATTACTTCAATTACAGATGAACAGTACGAAGCATTGATAAAACATTTCGGATAAGAAAAAGACAGGATATGAGTTAAACTCAAATCCTGTCTTAATTTTTTAAAGTGATTTGATTTTTGCGATACAGTCTTCGCAAACATCCATTTCTTTATTAAGTTTTTCTTCTGCTCCACATATTTTGCAGCAAGGTGAGAGCTTTTCAATAATTATCTTTCCGTCTTTTTCTGTAATGCGCACTTCAGCAAGGTCGTCAATTCCTGTCTTTTTTCTGTACTCTGCAGGAAGCACAATTCTTCCCATATGGTCTAATTTTCGAACAAATTGTGTCATTATTTCCACTCCTCTACCATTTTTGACATATTTTACCATATCATTATAGCACAGATTTGTCGAATTGTGTAGAATTAATTAAAAAATTTTTTAATTTTGTATTTATTGAAATGATTTGCAATATATGGTAAAATGGTGAAAAATATAACACAAGGTGACTAATTTATGGATTATTATTTTTCAAAAAGAATCTCATCTCTTCAGCCATCGGCTATCCGTGAGATTTTAAAAGCTACTCAGGACCCATCAATCATTCCGTTTGCAGCGGGAAATCCTGACGCTTCTTCCTTCCCTGTTGATGCAATCAAAAAAATATCAGCAGAGATTTTTGAAACAGCACCAATCACTGCATTACAGTATGGTGTAACAGAAGGTTACAGACCTCTTATTGAAAGACTTACAGCTTTTGTTAAGGACAGATATAATATTGGCAAGGATTTC
>JAZQUC010000124.1:0-13966 GCA_045631075.1 Candidatus Fimenecus sp.
CCACGAATGATTTTAAGTGTTACTGCAATTTTGAGAAGTTCACCCGCTGAAAGTGAACCACCCGCACTTGCTCTGCTTAATGCATTGTTCACATTCTGTAATCCGCCAAATGACGGCGCACCGAATTTAGCAATAAGAATATAAGCTGCTTCGGTTTTATCGAGCAACTCCAACACCTCAAAATAATCTGTCAAAGGCTTGATTTCCAATGCCCGTTCTTTGGCATCGGCACTGCTTGCCGTATCAGACAGCATATTGAGAATTTTATCAAGTTCAAGTGAAATGTAGTGTTTGTTCATTTTAGTAAATCCTTATAGAATTCCAAAGTTTTAAAATTTCTTTGTAGTTTAGAAAGAAGATATTTTTCTGTAATATATGATAAATCAGGTAATGCGTAATCTTCCATACGGAATGAATAGATTTTTTCAAAATCGGAAAACGCAATATGTCGCAAAGCCTTAACAAGTCCTATATCAAGAGGATAAAGCAAATCAGTAGCAACACAATTTTCACAGTAAATTATACCGTCCTCAATATCAAAATACATTGTTTTTGTATCTTCTGTACCACATCGTTCACAGGCTGTAAGGTCAGGCATATAACCTGCTATACACATAATTCGCATTTCTGTAATTGCTTTTACCTGTTCATTTGGCAACTTACTGTTTGCGAGAAAATAAAGGGAATTGAGAATAAGCCTTAAATATTCTTCGGCAGGCTCATCCTCCTGAACAAGAGAAATAATAATTTCGGCAAAATACTGTGCCAATGCTAATTTTTCAAGGTCAGTACGAAGCTCAAAAAAGAGTTCGATGGGCTCGGCTTCGTCAATTATGTAAGTTTCCTTGTTTTTGTACAAGGAAATTTTTGAATAACAGAACATACCCGTTGAACTGTTTTTACGATTTTTAACAGATTTTGCTCCACGCACAAAAGCACGCACAAGCCCGTTGTGGCGTGTAAGCACCGTAACGAGCTTGTCTTTTTCACCAATATTCTGTTCCTTGAGTATCAGACCGTCCGTATTCGTCCTCATAATCCGGTTCTCCGTCAATATAGGTATTATTCTTATTATTCAAAGACCTTCTGTACATCAGATAGTCTTCTACTTTTCCTGTTTTTGTAAATCTGCTCCAAATTGCCATACTGTCCAAGTTAATCACCTTCCATTAGTAATTTTCCTTGGACAGTTAAAATTATAAGTGGTAAAAAAATATATATCTGGTAAATTAATCTAATCCGAAATTGTGAATAAGGCCTTCACGATTACGCCAACCTTCCTTTACCTTTACCCAGCATTGAAGATTGATTTTGCATCCGAAAAAGTTTTCCATATCCTGACGGGCATATGTGGAAATCTTTTTAAGCATATTGCCACCTTTACCGATAATGATACCCTTATGAGTAACGCGTTCACAATAAATTGTTGCTTCAATATCCATAATTCCGTCACTGCGTTCACGCATTTTTTCAATACTGACTGCTGTTCCATGAGGGATTTCCTTATCAAGTAAACGAAGCATTTTTTCGCGGATAATTTCACCTGCAAGAACTCTTTCAGGCTGGTCTGTAAGTGTATCGTCAGGGAAGAAATGCTCTGATTCAAATGCAAGTTTTTTAAGCTCGTCCAAAAGAGCATCAATTCCGTTACCTGTCTGTGCTGAAACAGGGACAATCGCATCGAAATTATAATGCTCGGTCATTTCAGCAATTCGTGAAATAAGATTTTCTTTTTCTTTTACTGTATCAATTTTATTAATTGCAAGGATTGCAGGATTTTTACCCTTTTTGATTTTTTCGATAAGTTCAAGTTCAGCAGGATTAAGTTCACCCTCTGGCTCAACAACCAAAAGACAAGCATCCACACCGTCAATACTGTCACTTACTGCTTTAACCATTTTTTCGCCAAGTTTTGTTTTTGGCTTATGAAAACCTGGTGTATCAGTAAATACAAGCTGAATGTTATCGTCAGTTGTCAAAACACCCATAATTCGTGTACGGGTTGTCTGTGGTTTTGAAGAAACAATTGCAATTTTTGTTCCCAAAAGTTTATTAAGAATTGAAGATTTGCCAACATTGGCTTTTCCTATAATTGCTATAAATGCTGTTTTTGATGTATTCATTTATTATCCTTACCTTTCGAAGGTATTCCCTTAAATATAAAAATCGTAAATATTATTACTGAAACGATAAATATCACTATTGCAACGGGATTTGCAATAAAATATTTGAATAACAGAGCAAATGCAGTTGGCTGATACATAATTGCAATACCGCAAAGAACTGAAAATATAGCAAAAATGAGCACTGCACCTGCTGCACAATCCTTTGCAATTTTGCCATATTTTGTATGCTCTTCACCGTGTAAATCAACCACTGCTTCAACGGCTGTATTTATAAGTTCTGAACCTATAACAAGTCCGCAAGCAACAAAAAGAATTGCAAGCTGTGTCCTTGTAATCTCAAAAAAATCAAAAGCAAAAAGGAAAAAGAACATATAAATCATACAGACGATATGTATTCGCATATTTCGTTCTTTTGCAATTGCAGTATAAATTCCCTGAAATGCAAAACCAAAACTTTTAATAAGTTCTTTCATTTTTATTCCTCGTCAAAGTAGTAACTACCATTTCTCTTTAAACCGATTTTTGTAAGTACTGCTTCTTCCTTTTCACGCATTTTAACGGCTTCAAGTCCACCGTTTTCGTGGTCATAACCTAAAAGATGAAGAAGTGAATGAACAGTTAAGAAGCCAATTTCACGCTGAAGGGTATGACCGTATTTTTCAGCCTGGTCATAAGCATGTTCAATGGAAATTATAATATCACCAAGCACCTTTGCACCTGTATCATAGTTAACATCAAATTCACCATTCTCTCCCATCGGGAATGAAAGCACATCTGTACTCTTGTCCATTCCACGGTGTTTAAGATTAAGCTCGTGAATCATCTGGTCATCAACGATTGAAACGCTGATTTCAGCAAGGTCAGTAAATCCTTCGTGAACAAGCACAGCCTTACAGCAACGACGGATTAGCATTCTGACACCTGTTGGTATTTTCATTACATTCTGTTTATTATCGATTATAACTCTTAATTTCTCGTTCATTTATTTTTCCTCATTTCCTGTTTCTCATACGCTTTAATAATATCCTGAACAAGACGATGTCTTACGACATCCTTTTCTGTAAAAACATTTATTGCAATATCGTCAATTCCCTTAAGAATTTTCATTGCTTCAACAAGGCCTGATTTTTTACCGTCAGGCAAATCAATCTGAGTAATATCACCTGTTACAACAATCTTTGAATTAAATCCAAGACGAGTCAGGAACATTTTCATCTGTTCCCTTGTGGTATTCTGTGCTTCGTCAAGGATAATAAAACTGTCGTCAAGTGTTCGACCACGCATATACGCAAGTGGTGCTACCTCAATGCTTCCTCTTTCCTGATATCGTTGAAAGCTTTCTGCACCAAGCATATCAAAAAGAGCGTCATACAAAGGTCTTAAATACGGGTCAACCTTTTGCTGTAAATCACCTGGTAAGAAACCAAGCTTTTCACCTGCTTCAACTGCAGGACGAGTAAGGATAATTCTGTTAATTTCCTTTGCACGGAAAGCATTTACAGCCATTGCAACGGCAAGATATGTTTTACCTGTACCTGCAGGACCTGCACCAAGAGTGATTGTATTATTCTTAATACATTCAATATATTTTTTCTGACCAAGTGTTTTTGGTTTAATGGGTTTTCCCTTTGCCGTAATACAGACACAGTCACCTGTCATTTCGCAAAGCTTGTCCTCACTACCCTCATTCACGAGGGAAAGTACATATCGCACATTTTGTTCAGACAATGCTTCACCGCGATTAATAAGCATTAAAAGTCCGTTGATTGCCCTTACTGCCTTTGAGACATTTTCAGCATCACCACTGACTTTAATTTCTGAACCACGGCTTACAACCTTTACATTGTACTGTGATTCGATAAGCCTAATATTTTCATCAAAGCTGCCGAACAGACTGACTGTTTGTTCCATTCTGTCAACATTTATTACTTGTTCAAACAACTTATCATCACCTACTTACAAAACTGTCTATATTTAAATTAGTTTATCACAATTTTTATTTTTTGTCATCATTTTTGACATAAATTTCCTGCAATTTTCCTATTTCACGCTGACACTCACCGTTAAAAACAAAGTTATTGCCGTTTTTTGTTACGAACAAGTCTTTAACAATACAATAATCAAGAATTTCGTTTACATAGCAAGCACTGTCCCACAAGGCAATTTTCTGTTTTGTTTCATCATCAACCGCCATTGGATTTTCACAGAATTGTGCACCGTACTCCGTTATTATTCCCACAGGAATGAGTATTTTTTCAGTTTCAAGAAAAGAATTGTGTTTTGTTGAAAATTCATCAGCAACAGCAGGTCCGATTGGAATTTTTAATCCGAAAAAGAAAAGGCAAATCCTTGTTTTTTCGTTCAACTGATTATATGTAACAAAATCATCACCACAGGAAGTATGCTTATATTTTACCAAAGCCTTTACATACCCGTCTGCGTGGACAAAGCTTTCCGTTCCGTCAGGATGAGAAACAATTCCGCTGATAAGCAAATCACCTTTTGTTACGGCTGAACCTGGTTTTACCTCCTCAACTCCGTAAAGAGAGTCGATGCTTATAATAACTCCGTCTTCACTTGCAATAAGATTTGTAGGCGTTTTATCATCATAATTTTCAGGTGCAGGTGTTTTTTCTCTGACCTCAATTACAACCGATGTTCCTTTACGATTGACTGAAGCCCATGAAAGCTGTTCAATTTCGCTTACCACCTTCTGCGCAATCTCGTCATCATCAAGAATTTTTACGGGTGAGCCTACTTTAACTCCATATTTTTGAAATGATTCAAGAAGGTAATCCTGTTCAAGTTCTACATTTCCCACAAGAGATATACTCCATATGAACTGACTTAAAAAAGCTGTTACTGTTGCAAAAATGCAGACTCCTACAAGTATTCCTACTCGTATTTTATTTCTTTTAAGCAAAAATATAAGGCCCTTTTTCTCAAGGACTTTCAGTTTCATACCTGATTTTTTCGCAGCATTTCGGATTGACAAGTATCCGTTTATTGTAGTTGATGCAGAGATATTCCCTTTAATATTTTTAATGTTCCACAAGGGTATGTTGTCGTGTGTGCAAAGGTTGAGAAATCTGTCAGAAAAGCCACCAAACGCCCTGAAATTCACATACCCTAAAAGATATCTTATAATTCTTATGATAAACATAATTTCGTCACCCTAAAAAATCTATATCACTAATCTGACCGTTTATAATTACAACATCATTGTCAAATGATTGAATTAAAAGATTATCACCTGACAAGGATAAAACATTTTCCAAAAGACTTATTCGGATATTGTTTTCTGTATATTCCACAATGCCCTTACAACCGTCAATAATAATTTCACGATTACCTGTCAGTTCTATTCGTGGCTCATTACGAAGCATTTCTCCGATTATTTTATTTTTAAATTGATTTTTTTCTCTTGTTTTTCGTGACATTTCTACACCTCACTCATAAAAATATATGATATTTACCATAAATAATTCATTATAAGATGATATTTTAAATATATTTTATGGGGATGTGAGTTTATGACTGTTGTAAAAGTGAAAAAAGAGTATTTTTCAATTATTTTCATTTTGTTTTGTCTTGTTGTGATTTTTCGATACCCTGACGAATCAAAAAGCGGTGTTATAAAAGGAATTGAAATTTGCTTATACACAATTATTCCGTCACTTTTTCCTTTTATGGCACTTTCAACATATATTGTAAAATCAAATATTTTGTCACCTTTTTACAAATTGCTTTCAAGTACTTCAAAGGTGTTTTTTAAGCAACCAGCCTGTGCAATTTCGGTTATAATTCTGTCTATGATTGGCGGTTTTCCCATTGGGATTAAAATGGCAAATGACCTATATATGCAAGGACAACTGACAAAAGAACAATCACAAAGGTTATGCCTTTTTTGTATGAATGGCGGTCCTGCATTTGTAATTACAACCGTTGGACTGAGTATGCTCGGCAATATAAAAGCAGGTGTTATAATTTACAGTTCTCTTTGTGTTTCTTCGTTTATTTCAGGGATTATTTCATCTTTTATTGCAGATAAAAATGACTTGTTGAAAAATAAAAAAAGTGAAATTTCACTGCCGCTTTCTTCCCTTTCTGCTGCTATAAGTGATTCCATGCAATCGATTATCACAATATGCGCATGGGTGATTCTTTTCAGCTCTGCCACAAACTGTCTGAAAAGTATTTCAACAAACGAAAAGGTATATATGATAATCTGTTCTTTGCTTGAAGTCACAAACGGTTGTATTCTTTTGTCAGGCAAAGTTTCAATTTCTGTCATTGCAGGTATAATCGGTTTTGGTGGATTTTGTATTCATTTTCAGGTGTTGGCATTTTTGAGAAACACAGGCTTGAAATACGGATATTTTCTTGTAAGCAGAGTCTTGAACGGAATTTTATCAGCAATATTCACGCAGTTGTTTTTACTGTTTATTCCTATTGAGACAGATGTTTTTTCAAATTTTGACAAAAATGCCGTTTATTCCTTTTCTGTTTCATTTCCTGCGTTTTTTGTCGTTATAATTATGTGTATAATTATGATATTGGATATTGATAGAAGGAAAAAAGTGTGTTAATATGTATGTGGTGATTATATGAAAAAACTATTCGGCAAAAAAGATATTTCAGCTTCATGTTCCTATTGTATGCATGGAAGAATTGCACCCAATAAAGAGTCAATATTATGCAAAAAAGCGGGTCTTGTTGATGTTGATTATTCATGCAAGAAATTCAAATATGACCCTTTAAAAAGACAACCAAGAAGACCAAAACCAATTGTAAAATATGATGAGGAAGATTTTTCATTGAATATTGAGAATGACAATACAAATGAGAATGAAAACGAAAATAGTTTGCCACTTAACTTTAGTGAAGCTGATTTTTCATTGAATATTGATGAAACTGAATAATAAAAAAAGAACTCGGAATCCGCAAATGATTTCGAGTTTTGTTTTTATCACGGGACGCCGAGGTCGTCGTCCCCTACAAAAAGCACTAGCCGATGCAATAAACATCGACCAGTGCTTTTATGTGAATATTTAGTTTTCGTAAACCGTTGTCATACCGAACAAGCTACGGAAGAAACCGCCGATTTTGTCGAAGAGTCCTGACTGTGAGTAAAGTTCAACTGTGTCTGTTGCAAGGACATTACCGTCTGCATCATAAAGAGTTGCAGTAAATGTTGTATTGCCCTTGTTATTAGCGATTACTTGTAATGAATCACCGTCATTCATAACAGTTTTGCTGAAATTACTGTTACTTGATGTCCATTCCACATATGAACCTGCAGGCTTATTGCCTTCGATTTCTGTATGTAAAACAATACCATCCTTATTACGGATTTTTGTTTTTGATGGTGATTTAACACTGAACACATAGTAGTCAGGGTCAGTTTCACCACAAACAATACAATTTCCGTTTGAGAATGAATGTCCGTTTGCAGGTGTTTCGTCGTCAACATAAGTGTCACCACAAGCTGTACAAGTATATGTTGTATAGCCTGTTTCTGTGCAAGTTGGTGCAGTTACAACTGCATCACAATCGTGACCGTTTGCAGGTGTTTCGTCATCAACATAAGTGTCACCACAAACACAAGTATATGTTGTGTAGCCACCTTTTGTGCAGGTTGGTGAAGTTATTTCAGGAACATAATAGTGGTCACCAGTTGCATTGATTGTTTCTGTATAAGTATCACCACAATGACAAGTGTAAGTCATTACACCATTTTCTGTATGTGTTGGTGCTGTAGTGATTTTTGATTTATAATCGTGACCAGTTGCAGATGTTTCATCACTAACATATGTGTCACCACAAGCGGAACAAATATATGTTGTATAACCACCTTCTGTACAAGTTGGTGATGTTACAATTGGATTGTATGAGTGACCGAGTGCAGGAACTACTATCTGTTCTGTTGTTGCATCATCACATCGTGAACAATGAGAGCCCTCTGTTAAGCCTGTATTTACACAATCAGGTGCTACTGCATTATCTACAACAATATCGTGACCTAACGCAGGATTATTTTCATCATCTGCGACCACTTCTGTGCCACAATAATAACAAGCACCTCGTTTTGTTCCGTTTACTGTACATGTTGCATTGTCATCAGATACATATTCTCTTACATCGTGATTTCCTGCTTCACAGTTAGCAATAAAGCTGTCAACAACTTGATAATGTTCATTTAATTCATTTGTTACTTTATCAATAATATGCTGTTCACTTGCAATTAAATCTCTGCGTTCTTTTATACCAGATTCATAAAATTCACTATTGTTTCTTATAATCTCTACGCATTCTGCAACAATAAACTCTTTTGCTTCAGGTGTGAGATTTGAATCTGAAAGATATTCACTTAATTTTGCTACTGCTTTATCGTACTCTGTATAATCAGCACTTTCAACTTCTTCATATATTATATGCTCGGTGTCATTCACACAAATATACATATAACAACCTTTTCTGGTTTCTGTCGGTCTTATAAGAACACCATTTTCGTAGTCGTAATCGTGACCTGTTGCTGAAAGTTCATTTTCCTCTGTTTCACCGCAAACTGAGCAAACTCGCTTTTCAAGTCCTGTTTCTGTACAGGTTGGTGCGTTTTCGGTTGTCCAATCACCAAATGAATGACCAAGTGCATCTACATAATTATCAACATAGCTGTCACCACATTCACAAACATATGTTGTGTAGCCTTGCTCTGTGCAAGTTGGTGGTGTTACTGTGCCGTTATCGTAATTATGAATTTTTGCAGACTGGGTCTCGGATGAAAGTGCCTTTAAATCAATATCTACAATTTCTTCAACTGAAAGAGAAACTTCGGTACAACCTTCTTTAAGCACTTCAAACTGAATGGTAAAGAGAGTGCCACTTACTGTTTTAAAATCAGCAGAAATAGTAAGATATGCAAATTTATTTCCACCAAAAGCAGTATTGAATTCTTCATAACCTAATGCTCGTTTTGACTGTACATCAATAACTTTTAATGCTGTGTTATCAAAATTTACCACAAGAGTCAATGCACCCAATTTACTGTATTCTGACATATTGACAGAAACATTTACAATGTCACCTGCTTTTGCACTTGTGGCATCTGTTTCAACAGAAAATGTTATTGCACTGTCAGTTGCCTGTGCTAATGTTACAGGAAATGCTGAAAGTATTAAAATCGTTGCCAGGAGAATTGATAAGAATTTGTTTATTTTTTTCATAATAGTTCATCTCCAATCATAAATTAATCATATCATAATTATATTTACAATTCAAGTTATTTGAGTCCTGCTACAATCTGCAGGATATAGCGGGCATCAACTGCCGTAACAGCACCGTCTTTATTAATATCGGCAAGTGCCAATTGTTTATTGCTGAGTGTTTTAAGGGCTGCGACAGACTGTAAAATCATTCTTGCATCTGTTGCGGCAATCTTACCGTCACCCGTTACATCACCACGGATTGTTGTGGAATTAAGCACGGTCACACTACCATTTTTTGTTGTGCAAGAATATGACTTTCCGTCATAATCTATATTTTCAGTACTTGTAAGTTTAAGTGTATATGTACCTGAACTTTTTAAAACTTTAAATTTTACTGTAAATACAGTGGCATCACCACTTTTGTAAGTTCCTGAAAAATTAACTGAAGAACCTGAATTATGAAGGCTTCCGTTTGATACGGCATCACCTTTGGTACTGCTTACATATTGAAGTTCAGTTGAATCATATGCAAGATATACATTTGAACCCCAGATTTTTGAGCCTGATGATATTTTTACTGTCACTATAACTGTTTCACCCTTTTCACCTGCTACATTATTTGCAGAATATGTTACACCCTGCGCACTTGCGTTGATTACAGGAAAAGACAAAACAGTTATTACAATTGAAATAATAATTGCGAGAAGTTTTGTTGATTTTGTCATTTTGTACTCCTTGTACGAAAAAAGACGGAGAATTACTCCCCGTCTTAATTAATTTTTAAAGGTTATCTTTTGCTCTTGAAAAGGTCAAGAATGTCGCCCATATCGTCATCAGCACCAAATTTTCCGCCATTTGAGCTGATATCTTCCATACCACTGTTGTAGTGTGGCTTTTTAGCAACGCCGTTTGAATCAAGACCAAAACCAGTTGCGATAACAGTAACAATCATTTCGTCGTCAAGCTTTTCGTCGAATGCAACACCGAAGATAATGTTTGCATCTTCATCAGCCTGTGCACGAACGATACCTGCTGCTGTATCAACATCTTCAAGAGTAATGTCAGCAGATGCTGTGATGCTGATAATAACACCCTTTGCACCTGTAATTGTTGTTTCAAGAAGTGGGCTTGAAATAGCAGCGTTAGCAGCCTGTTCAGCCTTATCCTTACCACTTGCACGACCGATACCCATATGAGCATGACCTGCGTCCTTCATTACTGATGTAACGTCAGCAAAGTCAAGGTTGATGAATGCTGGCATAGTAATGAGGTCTGTAACAGAGTTAACACCCTGACGAAGAACATCATCAGCAATGCTGAAAGCGTTAGCAAATGTAATCTTCTGTTCTGAAACATACTTAAGTCTTTCGTTAGGAATAACGATAAGAGAGTCAACATGCTGTGCAAGTTCAGCAATCCCTGCTTCAGCCTGCTTCATTCTGTGGTTACCTTCGAATGCGAAAGGCTTTGTAACGATACCAACTGTAAGGATACCCATATTCTTTGCAATTTCAGCAATTTTAGGAGCAGCACCTGTACCTGTTCCGCCGCCCATACCTGCTGTAACGAATACCATCTGAGCACCGTCAATCTTTTCAACGATTTCGTCGTGGCTTTCATCAGCTGCTTTTTCACCAACTTCAGGTTTTGCACCTGCACCACGGCCTGAAGTTACTTTCTGACCGATTGCGAGTGTCTGGTTAGCAAGTGAACGATTAAGAGCCTGCTGGTCAGTGTTGATTGCGATAAGTTCAACACCTGAAATACCAGATTTAGCCATACGGTCAATTGCGTTTCCGCCGCCGCCACCAACGCCGATAACTTTAATGTTTGCGATGTCCTGATACTGATTATCAATTTCGAATGCCATTTTTAACATCCTCCTATGTATATTTTCACACCTATTTTTTGCATTGTATCATAGGTTATTTTAACATTATTAATAAAAAATTGCAATATATATTGTATATATTTTTTGATTTTTTTACGAGTTTTTTCGATTTTTTTACACTTTTTTCTGCCGAAAATGACTGATTATGCTACCGAAGATGTTTCTTCGTCATTTTTTGTTGCTTCTTCGGTACTTTCTTCTGTATTTTCTGTACTTTCTTCAGTTGTATTTTCTTCTGTTACAGGCTCAGTTGTAGGCACTTCCTCCGACCAATAGCCCTTGCCGTCAACAGTAAGATTTATTGTGCCACGATACAAGTTGTTTTCTTCATCCTGTTTTTCGATTGCAGCCTTGCCCAACGCAAGTTTTGAACCTAAATTTTCGCTGTCTGTTTCACCAAGTTCAAGTGTTATTCTGCCCTGATAAACGATTTTTATGTTATAGATATCTGATATATCCATTAATGAAATATCGTGAAGTCCAACTTGTTTACATTCGGATAAAACATCGTGAAGCTTTGTGAATGTTTTTTCTTCCTTTGTCACAACTGTTTCACCAAGTTCGGCTGACTCGATTTCACCTAAATTCAGAAGAATTATATTTTCACCAATTGTTTCAAGGTCTTTTTCAAGCACCTTTCCGTTTTCATCAAGCAATGTGAAATATCCGTTCATTGCAATACCGAGCTTTGCGTCAGTTTTTTTGACAACGAGTTCAAGTGTTGACGGTAAACGGCGTTTCACCGTTACCGAGCCGATATAAGTAAGCTCTGATGAAATTTTTTCATTAAGCTTTGATTTTGAAAGGAAAATAAGGTTATCACCCTCTGAAACACCTGATGCTTTAATCACTGTTTCGTGGGAATAAACCGCATCACCCGATACAACAATTTTGTTTATATTAAAGAAAAGTGATAAACCCACAATAACACCGACAACAAGAAAAACAACTCCGATAACTGAACGGACAATAATTTTCTTTCTGCGATTTCTTTTATTACGCTGAATTCTTCTGTTGACTATGCGTTCATTATTGGAAAGCTGTGAATTTCCGTTTGTGTTTTGTCTTCTTGTATCACTCATCTGTGTTCACCCTTTTTATGTCCGCACCCAATTCACTGAGCACTTTTTCCGGTTTTTCATATCCTCGGTCGATATGATGAATTTCTGTTATTTCTGTAATTCCATTGGCACAAAGTCCCGAAAGTATCATTGCTGAACCACCACGCAAATCCGTTGCCTTTACCTTTGCACCGTTAAGTGATTTAACGCCTTCAACCACTGCCATTCTGCCTTCAACACTGATTTTTGCACCAAATCGTAACAGTTCACCAACATGCTTATATCTGCTTTCAAATATATTTTCCACAAATACGCTTGTGCCTTCGGCAATTGTAGTTAAAGCCATCATCTGTGCCTGAACATCTGTTGGAAAACCCGGATGTGGCATTGTTCGAATCATCCGTATTCTTTTAAGATGATTTGATGCTGATGCAGTAACGCTTCTGCCGTTAACTGAAATGATGCATCCTGCATCCCGCAAAGGTTGAATTATCGGTCCTATATGTGATGGAATTATATCTTTTATGCATATTTTTCCGCCTGTCATCACTGTTGCAATCATATATGTAGCAGCAACAATTCTGTCAGGGATAATTGTATGTTCACAAGGTTTAAGTTCCTTTACACCATCTATTGTAATGGTGCTGTCACCTGCACCGTAAATTTTTGCACCACATCGGTTAAGAAAGTCTGCTAAATCACTGATTTCAGGCTCTCTTGCTGCATTTGAAATAATGGTTGTGCCTTTCGCAAGCACTGCAGAAAGGATAATATTTTCCGTTGCACCGACACTTGGAAAAGAAAGGATTATACGAGTACCCTCGAGGCCTTTTTCTTCTGCAGAACAGATTATAAATCCGTTTTCCGTTATGATTTTTGCACCGAATTGTTCTATTGATGACAAGTGCAAATCAATTGGTCGGAGTCCTATTTCGCAACCACCCGGGGTTGAAAGAACTGCTTTTCCCATTCTTCCCATTATTCCACCGAGAAATACTATTGAGGAACGCATTTCCCGCATCAGATTATCAGGAACATCACATTTATTGACCGATGATGAATCAACAGTTATAGTGTGTCCTTCACGGACTACTACACATCCAAGATATTCTAAAATTTTAATGGTAGCATCCACATCCGAAAGACACGGACAATTATGTATAACTGATTTTCCGTTCACAAGAAGTGTTGCTACAAGAATCGGCAAAACACTGTTTTTTGCTCCCTGAACAGTAATTTCTCCGTTAAGACGATTTCCGCCTGTTACTATAAATTTATTCAATTTTCACACGCCCTTTACAGTATGACAAAACACTATACGTCACATACTATGCAGGTTGCGTAAAAGTTGTTATTTGAATTTACAAAGCCGTAATTATTCTGCAGATTTCTGAAAGTGCGTTTATTTTCGCATCTTTTCCGGCATTCTTTGATATATTATAAAGCTTAATTCTGTCATTTTTAAGCTCCATTACTTTTTGTGCAAGATATTTTCCGTCAAGGTCTTTTTCTTCTATAAGAACTGCACCTTCATTCTTCACAAGTGCCATAGCATTATGGAACTGATGATTTTCAGCAACATTCGGTGACGGAATAAGAATTGACGGCTTATTAAGAGCCTGAATTTCTGAAATTGAGCTTGCCCCTGCACGACTGATTACAATATCACACGCAGGAAGA
>JAZQUC010000125.1:0-10046 GCA_045631075.1 Candidatus Fimenecus sp.
ATCGCTATGATGGAAGAAAAGGGCGAAATTTACAAGGTTGAGCTTATCAAAGAACACGCTGACAAGGGTGAACCAATTTCATTCTACAAGCAGGGTGAATTTACAGAGCTTTGTGCAGGTCCTCACCTTATGTCAACAGGTGCAGTAAAGGCATTCAAGCTCACAGCTTGTACAGGTGCTTACTGGAGAGGTAACGAAAAGAACAAGATGCTCCAGAGAATTTATGCTACTGCATTCCCTAAGCAGGCTGCACTTGAAGAACACCTTGCGCAGCTTGAAGAAGCAAGAAAACGTGACCACAATAAATTAGGTCGTGAGCTTGAGCTTTTCACAACAAGTGAACTTATCGGTCAGGGTCTTCCAATTATGCTTCCAAAGGGTGCAAGAATTATTCAGCTTCTTCAGAGATTCGTTGAAGACGAAGAACAGAAGCGTGGTTGGTTGCTTACAAAGACTCCATTTATGGCAAAGAGTGACCTTTACAGAGTTTCAGGTCACTGGGACCATTATCGTGATGGTATGTTTGTACTTGGCGATGCAGACCAGGCAGAAGCAAATGGTGAAGAAATCTTCGCACTTCGTCCTATGACTTGCCCATTCCAGTATCAGGCTTATCTTAACAGACCTCGTTCATACAGAGATTTACCACTTCGTTATAACGAAACATCAACTCTTTTCAGAAATGAAGCTTCAGGTGAAATGCATGGTCTTATCCGTGTTCGTCAGTTCACAATTTCAGAAGGTCACTTAATGTGTACTCCTGAACAGCTTGAAGAAGAATTCAAAGGCTGTCTTGAACTCGCTATTTATATGCTTAAGACTCTTGGTCTTTACGAAGACGTTTCATACCGTTTCTCACAGTGGGACCCTGCTGACAAAGAAAAGTATATCGGTACAGTTGAACAGTGGGATGAAGCACAGGGTATTATGGGTAAAATCCTTGACAACCTTGGAATTGAATACAAAGTTGGTGTTGGTGAAGCTGCTTTCTATGGCCCTAAACTTGACATTCAGATTAAGAATGTATTCGGTAAAGAAGATACACTTATTACAATTCAGGTTGACCAGCTTCTTGCTGAAAAGTTCGGTATGGAATATACCGACAAAGACGGTTCAAAGAAAAATCCATACATCATTCACAGAACATCAATCGGTTGTTACGAGCGTACACTTGCTCTTCTTATTGAAAAATATGCAGGTGCATTCCCACTCTGGCTTGCTCCTGAACAAGTAAGAATCCTTCCTATTGCTGACAGACATCACGACCGTTCATATGAAATCAAGAAGGAACTTGAAAAGATGGGTATGCGTGTTACTGTTGACGACAGAAGCGAAAAGACAGGCTATAAAATCCGTGAATCTCGTCTTCAGAAGCTTCCTTACTGGATTATTGTTGGTGACAAGGAAGTTGAAGAAGGTTCAGTTTCAGTTAGCAAGCGTGGTCAGGGTGACATCGGTTCAATGAGCTTTGATGACTTTGCTAATATGCTTAAAGAAGAAATCGAAAACAAAGTAAGATAAGAGGTACTTTTTTATGAAAACTCCCCTTACCGTAACAGTTATTACTGATACACACTATTATTCAAAAAAACTTGGTACTTCAGGTGCAGCATATAACATCGCAAATAACAAAAGTGGTGTTTTATTGGCTGAAGCTGCTGAAATGCTTGAAGCTGCATTTACACAGATTGCAAAGGACGACAGAACTGACATAGTTCTTCTTTCAGGTGATACAACAAGCAACGGTGACCTTGATTCTCACTATGAATTTATCGAAATGCTTCGTGACCTTAAAGCAAAGGGCAAAAGAGTTTATGTACTTACTGCAACTCACGACTATCAGGGTGACGGTACACATCATAAATATGTTGGTGATGAAAGGGTTACTATTCCTGCTGCAAAGCGTGAAGACCTTTACGATATGTATAAGGAATTTGGTCCTGATGAAGCAATAGCTGTTCACAGACAGAGTATGTCATATATTATTCAGCTTCAAGATGGTTACAGACTTTTTGCACTTAACGATGACTCAAACCTTAACGGCAAAAGCGGTTTTTCTGACGAACTTTTTGAGTGGATTAAAGAACAAATTGCTGATGCAAAGGCAAATGACCAGTTTATTGTTGCAATGACACATCATCCTCTTATCGCACCATCACCTATGTATGAAATCATCGGTAAAGGTGATATGATGGGTGATTATGATATTCGTCGTGAGCAACTCGCAGACCTTGGTGTTCAGTTTATGCTTACAGGTCATACTCATGTTCACGATATTGATAAACATGTAAGTCCAAAAGGCAATTATTTCTACGATATTTCTACTGCATCAACAGTTGGGTATCCTGGTACAATAAGAACTGTTGTATTTGATGCTGATAACAAGGTTGTTACAACTACAACTGACCTTGTTACTGAACCTGTTAAATTCAATACAAAAGGCAAGGATTTACAAACATATCTTGCTGACCATATGGTTGGTATGATTAGAGATGTAATCAAGGCTGCAGGAGATGATATTGACAAATTTGCTGATATGGCAACTGCTATCAGTATCAAGAAAAATGTAAGCTATAAAATCGGTTGGATATTAAAGCCTGTTTTTAAATTCCTTAACAAGCTCAAAATCGGCACAGTTGGTAACTGGACTCGTGCTGAAACAGGTCTTAAAAAGGAAGATTATGCAGACATTAAGGACAAGAGTGTTGTAGATTTCATTGTTGATATTGTTCTTAATCTTTTCGGTGGTAAGAATCTTTACACTCCTGAAGATAATGAATACAAAATCGCAATTGGTCTTATCAATATAATCGACTCAATCATTAATGTTTTACATATTCCGTTGAAAAAGCTTATTAAGGTTTCTGACTCTGTTCGTGGCATTATTGAACCTTTACTTTATAATTTAGGGATTCCTGCTTATGATGCTATTATCCCGATTATGCCAGTATATGAGGGTGATGAAACGGGTCCTCAGCCTGAACCTGCACCAAAGGTTACAACTGTTAAGGACAGCAAAAAGGGATTGCCGATTGTTTTAATTACAATTCTTCTTGTAATTCTTCTTTTCATCCCTCTTCTTATTCTTCTTTTAATCGGATATGTTAAAAACCAGATTAAATATGGTAAATATCTTAAATAATTAAATTTGACACCGTTTGGTACATTCCAAGCGGTGTTTTTCTTTTGTATAAACAAACAAATTTTTATTCTCATTTTTTTACTAATAGCACAAAGAATTTACTGTTTTAGTAAATTTTAAACTTTTTTCCTTTTACTTCTTGATTTTTCCACAGATTTGTTATAAAATGTTGATATATATTGAGGTAATTATACGCATTTTCAACCTATTTTTGGAGGGGTGTTATTTTGAGCGGAGATTTACATTGTCACACAAGGTTATCTGACGGTACATTAGGTATTGAAGACCTTATTATTTTTGCGAAGAAAAAAGGTCTTGAAACTATTGCTATTACTGACCATGACTGTCTTGCGGGTACAGTCAGAGGTAAAATTCTTGGTGCGCGTCAAGGAATTCAGGTTATTCCTGGCGTTGAGCTTTCATCGACTGATGAGGATACAGGAAAAGCAGTTCATATTCTTTGTTACTTGGCTGACTCACCTGATATGCTTGAAGGATTATGTAAAAGAAATTCATTAGCAAGAAAAAAAGCATCACATTTTATGATGCTTCAGACTGCTAAGCGTTATCCTATTTCAACAGAGTTTATTATTAAATGTGCAACAGGTTCAACAAATCTTTATAAGAAACACATTATGCAGGCTCTTATTGAATGTGGTTTTGCTGATTCCTTTAACGGTGAACTTTATAAAGAACTCTTCTCAAAATCAAGTGACAACAATATTTTAGTTGAAGCTAAATACGAAAATGTTAAAGATGTTATTGATATTATTCATACTGCTGGTGGTATTGCAATCCTTGCTCATCCGTATGCAAGTGGATGTGTTGATGAAATTTCAAAGTATGCTGAATATGGCATTGACGGTATTGAAGTTTTCCATCCAAGTGCTGACGAAGAACAGCAGGCTAATCTTAAAAAGATTGCATCAAAACACAAGTTGCTTATGACTGGTGGTAGTGATTTCCACGGACTTTATAATACATATAAAGTTTCTTTAGGTGATTATTCTACTCCTGACGATTGTTTGCATGCTCTTTTAACTTACAAATCAAAGCAAAAGAGATTACAGAAAAAATTAGCACAACAGGCAACTAACGAATAATCCCGTTACATACTGAATAAATTATAGATAAAGGAGGGTTAATATGCTCTTTGATGACAGCGATGTAAAGATTTTTACCGACAGTGATACTTCTGAAGAAACTTCTCACGAAATACACGTTATTGCAGAAATGACAAAGCACAGAAGTAACGGTAACATTATGAAAGCAAAAAAACTTGGCAAACATCTTGCTGAAATATTTGTTGATGAACCAAGTCTTCTTTCTCAGCTTGAAAATGAAGTCGGCAAAATCGAATGTGATGACGATAATATGTACCAGATTAAGGTTTTGCTTGTGTTTACTGCAGAGTACTGCATTAACCATTATCTTCCTGCTGTTTTATTATCAAACACAGCTATTAACTCACTTTACGATACAGTTATAAAAAAAGCTCAAGCTTTTTATGACAGACTTGATGATGCTGCTGAATACAGTTTCTATTATCTTGCTGTAAGAAAAGGTTATGATATATCAAAGAACATTGGTATTTCCTTTGCTATGCTTTGTGGCGAAGATAAAAACGAGTATTACACAAATCTTGGTAAACGACTTTTTGAAGTTGCAGAACACGAAATCACAAAGATTATTGATAGTTACAATTTTGTTAAGTAAATATTGAACATAAAAATCCCTGTAATCCTAAAATCGGACTACAGGGATTTTATTATTTATATAAGGATTTTAAAAATGCAATTTCACGGGCATACCCGTCAAGCTCATTTGGTGTTTCAAGGAAGAATGGTAAATCACGAAGTGCAGGGTGATTTATAATTCTCTCGAATGCTTCTGCACCGATTGAGCCCTCACCTATCTTTTCGTGACGGTCCTTATGACTTGCAAATGGATTTTTACTGTCATTGATATGGATTGCCTTTAACCTATCAAGACCGATTATTTTATCAAACTGTGTTAAAACACCGTCAAGGTCATTTACAATGTCATATCCACCGTCATATACGTGACAAGTATCAAGGCAAACGCCCATTTTCTCTTTAAGCTCAACACGGTCAATAATTTCACGAAGTTCCTCAAATTTACTACCTACTTCACTACCCTTACCTGACATTGTTTCAAGCAAAACAGTAGTTGTTTGCTCCTTCCACATTATGGAATTAAGTAAACCTGAAATCATTTCAATGCCCTTTTCAATTCCCTGACCAACATGACTTCCCGGATGGAAATTATAAAGATTATCAGGAACATATTCCATTCTCTTTAAATCATCGAGCATTGTATTAAATGCAAATTCACGGACATACTCTTTTTCAGCACAGGCATTAAGAGTATATGGTGCATGAGCTAAAATCTTAGCAAAATTCTTTTCTTTTACTAAATCATTTAATTTTTGTGCATCAACAGGGTCAATATCTTTTGCACTTCCCCCTCTTGGGTTTCTTGTGAAAAACTGAAATGTATTAGCATCTATTGAAAGTGCCTCACATCCCATATGATAAAAACCTTTTGATGCTGACAAATGACATCCTATATTAAGCATTATCTACCTCTGTATTTTTCTTCAACTACTATTTTTTGTTTTTTGTTTTTACCTTTATAGCCCTTTGCTACAAAGAACACTACCGTACCAATAACAACAGTGAGAATACCTGCTGTCGCAAGGAGAACTATGTATAAATATGATGGGTCATCACCCATATTTTCCTGTTCACTTTCATAAGTTGTTGGTTCAAGCAAAGAAAAATCTTCCTGTGGAACAGTCGGATTTGTGACAGGCTCTGTTATAGGCTCTGTTACGATAATATCTGTTGTGCTTTCTTCTGTAGTTGGTTCTTCCAAAAGAGTAGTTGATTCTTCGGTTGTACTTTCTTCTGTTGAACTTTCTACCTCGCCTTTAGCAACAGTAACGGTATAAACAACTGTCCAGTTATTTGACTTTGCTGTAATCTTTGCTACACCTTCTGCAACAGGAGTTACAACACCGTTTGCATCAACAGTTGCAATCTTTGTATCTGATGATGTCCATATTGTTTTAAAATTATCACTTGTATCAGCAGGAACTTTAACAACTGCTAATTTAAGAGTTTTACCCATTTCAACTGTTCTTGTTGTATTACCATATGCCTTAATGCCTGTCTGTGGAACATTAACAGTTACTTTACAGGTTGCAGTCTTTGCACCGACTTTTACTGTAATTGTGGCTGTACCACCACCTATTGCAGTAATTACACCATCGTTTGAAACTTCTGCAACATTATCATTTGAAGATTGAAATAAAATAGTCTTATCTGTTGTATTTTCAGGAGAAACCTTCACAACAAGCTTATGTGTACCATTCTTTTTAAGAGTAAGACTTGTTTTATCAAGGGTAATTTTTTCAACAGGTACATCAACCTTATTTGAAACAGTAATATAGCTATGTGATACTGCAAAATCGTGAGTAGCACCGTTTGAATCTGTATTTTCTGAACTTGACAATGTAAGTTTTGATGTTCCTGACTCCTTAAGAATCTTGAAATCAACTGTAAAAACTGTTCCTGAAGCAGATGAATACATACCTGAAAAATTAACTGCAGAGCCTGTATCATTTATGCTACCGTTGCTGACAGCATTACCTGTTGAACAGCTTACAACTTTAAGGTCAGCGGGATTATATGCCAATGACACATTTGCACCCCAGAGTTCAACTGAAGAAGACAAATTAACGCTGACTCTTACTGTATCACCTGTTGCACCTATTGCTGATGATACTGAATAGTTGACATCAGCTGCTGATACAGGAACAACAAGAATTCCTGACATCAATACAATTATTGCTAACAACAATGATAAAAATTTAATATTTTTTCTCATAAATATCACCCATATATTAATATACAATTATAATATAATATTTAAAATGAAAAGTCAATTGAGATACAAGCAAAAAGTGGTAAGGAAAATAATACCTTACCACTTTTGTTTATTACAAGTTTAATAAAGATGATGCAATAAAGAAATAAATAAGAAGTGTAACAGCATCAACAATAGTTGAAATGAATGGACTTGACATTACAGCCGGGTCAAAACCGATTTTCTTTGCAACAACCGGAAGGATTGAACCAACAACCTTTGCAAACACAACTGCTGCAATCATTGTAATACTTACAACAAGTGCAATCTTCCATCCAATATCATTGAAAATCATAAGTTTAGCAAAATTAACAACTGCCAGAGCTAAACCACAAATAAGAGCAATTGAAAACTCTTTAATTACGACTTTAAATGTGTCTTTAAATTCAATTTCACCTAATGAAATACCACGAATGATAGTAGATGACGACTGATTACCACAATTACCACAAGTACCTGTAAGCATTGGAATAAATGCAGTTAATACAACGCAGGATGTCAATGCACCTTCAAAATGTGTAATAATTTTTTCAGTAAATGTTGCAGAAACCATCAAAAGCATAAGCCAAGGAATACGCTTTTTGAAATTTTCAAAGACACTCATTTTGAGATATGGCTTATCAGTAGGTGTAATCGCAGCCATCAATTCCATATCTTCTGTTACCTCTTCCTGCATAACGTCGATAGCGTCATCGACTGTGATAATGCCAACAAGTCGATTTTCCTTATCAACAACAGGAAGCGCTAAAAGGTCGTATTTATCGAAAAGGTCAGCAACAACTTCCTTATCCTCGGAAGTATTAACGGAGATAACATTATCTTCCATTATCTCACGAATTGTTGCGTTTTCATCAGCAAGAAGCAATTCCTTTACCGTTACAACACCTTTAAGTTTTCTTTTGCTATCGGTTACATAACAAGTGTAAATTGTTTCCTTGTCAACACCTGTTCTGCGGATTCTCATAAAAGCATCGGCAACAGTCATTGAGCGTTTAAGGTCAACATACTCAATTGTCATAATGCTTCCTGCAGAATCCTCAGGATATTTCAAAATTTCATTGATGCTTTTTCGTGTTTCAGGGTCAGTATGCTTTAAAATACGCTTAACAAGGCTTGACGGCATTTCCTCAATAAGGTCAACAGCATCGTCAACATACAATTCATCAAGAACTTCACGAAGTTCCGAGTCACTGAATGCACGGATAAGCTGTTCCTGATATTCAGGCTCCATATTAACAAAAACTTCAGCTGCAAGTTCCTTGTTGAGAAGTCGATATATAAGAGTCAATTCTCGTTCTTCAAGTTCCATGAAAATCTCAGCAATATCCTGCTCATTCATTTCGTCAAGAATTTCTTTTAAAGCTTTCCAATTCTTATTTTGAAGAAGTTCAATTATTACTTCATAATTTTCCATTCATTTCACTCCTTATTTATTTTAGGTTAGTGAAACGCGGCGAGTATTTTTAAAAAGTGCGGAACAATACCGCATTAATACTCGGAGGTTTCGCAAGTGTACTTCGGTACGTGTCCACAATTTTCACTCCTTTATAATAAAAAACTCATTTTCGCAAGAACGCAAAAATGAGGTCAATAATACCACACATTTCGTTCAAGCTTTAGCTTCGCAGGGCGATGAAATTACATTAAATCACACCTTGTTTTTCGATATGACCTGCTGACCTGCTAACAGTGTCTCCACCGTTTCGCGGCAGTAATCCGTATCCCTGTGGTAGCCTTACCTACCGAATATGTCATTACATATTAAATTATGTATATATTATCAACTTAAATATTGAATTTGTCAATATGATTTTAAAATTTTTATAGTTAAAATACACATTTTTCTCGTTTTAATTTAGTATGAATTAACAAAAATCTATCGATTGTGTTCATTTTTTGTTAAAATTTGATTTTTATGATTGAACAAATCATTCGTCTATGATATAATTCTATAATGTAAAAATATGTACAAGGAGTGCAAAAAATGAATTTAGCTCAAACAGTAAAATCAAAAATTTCTGATTTTCAAGTGTATTGGAACATTCCAATGCCAGGTCGCTACATGACCTTTAAAGAAATATTTGCTTATGCCGGCGGTGGTATCGGTGCATATTTCTTAATTTACATGGGCAATCAGCTTATGTTGAGCACTAACAACATGGTTGTTGGTGACGCAATCGGTATTGCTCCAACACATATGTATATTCTTTACATTATTGCTACTATTGCAAGTATTCCGCTTACTGCAATCAGAGCAAATATGATTGACAACAGTAGAAATAAGCAAGGTAAATACAGACCATATCTTATTTCAATGGGTATTCCTACTGCTATTGTTGCTCTTGCATATGTATGGTTCCCTTACGAACAACTCAACACATGGTTTCCTCAGGTTGCATACCAGGATGAGTTAGGAAACCCTGTTCTTATGGGTTATATTGTAAAATGTATCATTGTTCTTTTAATGAACTTCCTTTTACAATTCTTCTTTAGTTTCTTTAATGATTCTTACACCAACCTTATTCACGTTCTTTCACCTAATACACAAGAAAGAACTGATGTTCTTTCAATCAAGAGCGTTGTTTACTCATTAGCGCCTTCTATTGCTAACATCGTTCTTCCTATCATTGCTCAGACTTTTGCAAACAACGATATGTATGATATCAAGGTTTACCGAATTGGATATCCTATATTTGCTGTTGCCGGTTTTGCACTTTCTTGCGTAGTATATGCAAACACACAAGAAAAAATTGTTCAGGCAAAAACAAGAGTTGCTCAGGTAAGATTTGTTGATGCATTTAAAGCTGTTGCAAAAAACAAGTATTTCTGGATTATTGCTCTTGCTGGTTGGCTCGGTTTCCTTGAAGGTGCATACAGCCAGATTATGTCATGGGTATATACATATGGCCATGCTTGTAACGGTACAACAATGGGTATCATCAACACTATCGTT
>JAZQUC010000126.1:0-3370 GCA_045631075.1 Candidatus Fimenecus sp.
CTCTGTAAGCAACACAAGGACCGATTTTGCAAGCTGATTGTTTTTCTGAAAAACGGCTGTCTGCTCCATAAGTGCCAATTCGTTGACGCTTATCAAAGCCTTAACCATACCGCCTACCGCCTGTGCTTCCTTCTCTGTAAAAGCGTCCTCATTGCTTAACAGTGAAAATACCTGCACACGGGAAAGGACGGTTTCAAGCATTGTGCTTTTTGATTCGGTTACTATTATAAAATACACATATGATGGTGGCTCCTCCAATATTTTGAGAATGGCATTCTGTGCCTGCTCATTCATATTGTGGGCATTTTTAAGTATATATATTTTCTTGTCACTTTCATTTGGAACAACAAATGCGTCGTCACGGATTTCACGGACTGCATCAACGGTAAAATTTTTGCTTTTACCCTTTATTCCGTCTGTAATGAAAATGTCGGGATGTCCCTTACCCTGTGCCTTTATACAATCAGGGCAGGCTGAACAGGGCTTACTGTCCCCCGTACAGACAAGGACATTGGCAATAAAATGTGCAAAATCCTCACCATCAGCCGTATTCTGACATTCCACCAGCACACCGTGAGGAAAGCTTCCCTGTTTTACGGAAGATACGACCTGATTATACATCATTTCTGTTTTATTCTGTATTTCTTTTGTCATATTTTATAAAACTGCTCAACATCAAGAACAAAAATTGTTGCTCCGCCTACCGTACCCTCAACAGGCATTGATGAAAGCATTGACTCCCCGATATATGTAGTATTCACAGGTGTGATTTTCTTACGCTGACTACTGTATTCACCGATAATGTTGATTACATCGTCAACCTTACTTTTTTCAACACCGATTAAAAGTGTTATGTTTCCTGCACGCAAAAATCCACCTGAGGTATTGAGCTTTGTTGCTGAATACCCTGCTTTTGTAAGATTGGATGTTACTGCATTTGCATCATCATTATTGATAATTGCAACGATAAGCTTCACGAAAATCACGCTCCCTGTTATTTATTGTATGCTTTGTGCTAATGCTATCATTACAGGCATTGTCAGAATTGACAACACGCTGATAAAGGCTGTAACCTTTAAGGCTAACGCTGTGTCACGGTTATATTTTGCCGCAAACATAACTGTATTGCTTGCTGTTGGTGCTGACGCACTCAGGGCACAGGCTGTAAGCAATGTACCACCGAAGCCGAAAAGCTTTAATGAGAAAATTGTCACAAGCGGAACAATAATCACCTTTACAAGTGCTGAAACGAAAATACGTTTATCTGAAAATAATGTTTTCCAGTCAGCAGATGCCAAATATGTGCCGAACATAACCATAGCAAGTGGTGTGTTAAGGTCAGCAATATATGAAACCGGTGAATAAATAACTTCAGGTAACTTTATCTGCAAAAGGAAGATTGGAAGTCCTATTGCAACACCGATTACACCAGGATTCACAATAAGCTTTTTAAGGTTGAACTTTTCTGCATTGTCACCCTTTTGCATTGTGCTTACACCGTGAGTGAATGAAAGAATATTAAAAGGCACTAAAATTACTGAGCAATAAAATATACCTTCATCACCTAACACAGCCTGTGCCAAAGGTAATGCCATATAACCTACATTACCATAAACACATGCATATTTAAAAATACATGCTGTTGCCTTATCCCCTTTATTAAATAAAAAAGGAATAATAACAATGCCAACAAGGTGTAAAAATACACCACCGATAAGTGCCAACACAAGACCCTTTAATGCACTTGGATTATAATCCATTCCATAGAATGAACGGATGATAATTGCAGGAGCAACAATATAAAAGAGTAGGTTTGTAGTAAGTCTTGATGCTTTTTCAGTATAAATCCCTGCCTTGTGACAGACAAAACCAACCATAGCAACAAGGAAAAGAATTACAACCTGAGTAAATGCCGTAAAGACATTATTAAGAAAAAATTCCATATGTTTTTAACTTTCTTTAATTATTTTCTTCAGTATAAATTTCATTATGGTCATTTACAGTTGCTGTATTCATAGCATTAACTATATATGATGTTACAAAAAGTGCAAATGTCAAATCACATACTGAAAGTGGATATTCCATAGGTATGTAATCACTGTTACCTGTAAGCATCAAAACGATTCTTGGCATATTTGCCAACACGCAGAAGAATATACAAACATATCCTGATGCGAAAAGTGAACGCATTGATTTTTCATTTGAAAGTCCTGAAGAAATTCTTGCAAGTGACAAGAAGAAAATCATCATTCCTGCAAGAATAAAGAGTTCAAGCATCAAGTCAGCAACATTTACATAAGCTATTTTTTTCATAAATCTTATGATTATTCTGCCTGTTGTCCAAGCAAGTGGTGCTAACGCTAAAAATCTGTACTGAAAATATGTTGTTCTGCCATCAAAATGTGAAATACCGAACAGCATAAAGTAAATTGCCGCAAGAACACCAAAAACAGTTTCAACAACAACCGATGTGAAATTTTCTGCACCTGCTGTACCTGCAATAATTGATACAAGTGAAAATACTGAATCAATAATTATACCAAATGAAAAAAGAATTGATGAAATTGAGAGAAAAATATTCTTTTTCTTAATTTCTTCCCTTGATGATGGAACATTTTTTGCAAGATTAACTATTACAATTGAAACGAGAATTGCCAACGCAGCCAATCCATAAATTGCATAAACAGACCAGTCAACATTTTTATAAAATCCTGTTGCATTTTCTGTTATAAACAGCAACTGATATGTTCTGAATGGAACGGCAAGACAAAGAAGTCCCGAAACAATGTATAAAGGAAGTAACGGATTTAATTTTTTGAGGCTTCCGATAAATTTCATAAACAGCTCTTACCTTTCTTCAATTGGAATATATTCAGACTGAATGCTCTTTGTACGCAATACTCTTTCAGACATTGGAACATATTCACGCGGAATAGTAACATTTTTGTATGCAGGACGAATAATTCTTCCACCTGTTGTAAGCTCTTCAATTCTGTGAGCTGACCAACCAGCCATACGAGCAGCCATAAAGATAGGTGTAAATAAATCCTGTGGAATTCCAAGCATATCGTAAACAAGACCTGAATAAAGGTCAACATTTGCACACATCTTTTTATTTATACCACGATGCTTTGCAAAAAGTTCAGGAGTAAGCTCTTCAATGAGATTAAGCATTTTAAATTCGTCTTCTCTGCCACAAATTTTTGAGAATTTATCAGCATAACGGCGAAGAATAACCGCTCTTGGGTCAGAAAGAGTATAAACAGCGTGACCCATACCATAAACAAGACCAGAATGGTCATTTGCTTCTTTATTCATAATTCTTGTAATGTAATCAGCAACCTGACCTTCACTTGTAATATCAGTGATG
>JAZQUC010000127.1:0-5952 GCA_045631075.1 Candidatus Fimenecus sp.
TTTTAAGAATATATATAGGTCGCAGATAGAAACGAAGTTGCATCTGCTTTTTCATTTTTGTTACTTCATCAAGACTTACACTACTTGTACCGATAGTATTCGGAGCATAATAGTCGTTACCCCACGCCAAATCACTTAATGTGTTATAGTCCACACAGTACTGATAAAGTTCCGTGCCATAATATGGCATAGCAATATGTATTTCAATAAAATCAGGATTCAACTTCAAAATGAATTTTTCAGTTTGCTTAATATCCTCTTTTGTTTCCCATGGAAAACCTACCATAAAGAAACCAAACAACGGAATTCCAGCTTTTTTTATGAGAGAAGCTGCACGAATGCTATCCTCAAGAGTAGCACCTTTTTTAATAAGCTTCATTGTCTTTTCAGAACCTGTTTCAAAACCTACAGCAAGCATAAAGCAACCGGCTTGTTTCATTTTTTGCAATAATTCAAATGACAATGGCTTTGTTCGGGAATTAGCAGTAAATTCAATTTTTCCGTTCAAAGGTGAATTGATAATCTTGTCACAAAGTTCGGAAGCCCATTCGTTATCGATGGTGAAAGTATCTGCTTTAAAGAAGAAATTTTTGATATTAAATTTATAATAACACTCTTCTATTTCTGCAAAAACATTTTCAACACTTCTTAAACGGACACTTTTACCTGAAATAATAGGAGTAAGACAGTAAATACACTGTGACGGACAGCCCTTAGCAACAGAAATTGTCGCCATCGGTTCACCTGTGTCAGGTCTTAAATAAAGAGAATTATTCATAAGGTGTCTTGCAGGGAAGGGGAGCTCGTCCAGATTTTTGTTCCAGCAATCAAATTTCGTTGAAACAAATTCATTACCATTGTTATAAATAATTCCGGAAATATCGTCAATATTTCCAACACCTCTTAAAAGATAGTCAGTAAGAGGTCCCATTACAAATTCAATTTCGCCACCGACCATACAAGCAACGTTGCTGAGGTCAAGAGTACTGAGGAGAGATTTTTTTGGATTATAAAAAATTGCACCCTTTATAACAAAAAGGCAATCGTGGAATGATTTTATCCAGTTAATGAAATCAATATCATCATATATTGTCGCGTTTGTGATGCTGATAAAGATAAGGTCAGGTTTGAATTCAAGGATATCTGCTTTTACCTGTTCCTTAGTAGCAAGCTCTGTCTGATAATCCTTAAGGAAAACAGAATATTCACGCTGGAGTAAAACAGCGGCAGCATAACCAATATCATTACAGGCATGTGTTGTTGCAACAGCGGAATCATCTATATTACATTGTGCACGGTCTTCGCTACGCTGATATTGTTTTCCAGGTGGATACAGCAACATTACTCTACTCATCGTATAATTCTCCATCATTTTAATTGATATATTATAACATACAACTTTCATAAATATCAAGGGGTTAAGACCTATTTAGTGTTAAAACACCAATGCTGTCAATAATTTGACATGAAATACCTGTTATGATAAAATATTTTAATATATTTTCAAGATTTTAAAGGATGTTCACAATGAAAAAATTGAAAAAAACAGACTCTTTGTTTGTTGTTGCTTTGTTATCAATATTCCTTATACATATCGCATATTTGTTTCTAATTCCTATTACCGCTGACGAGACCTATTATTTAATAACACCATTCCGACTTTTAAATGGTGACAGCTTAGTTCAGCACGATTGGCATCTTACTCAGTTTGCATCATTATTCAATTATTTGCCAGCATATTTATGGATGTTGATTAAAGGTTCAACTGAGCAAATATACCTTTTTTTAAGGTGTGTATATCTTGCGATTCACACAGCAATAGCTGTTGTTATATATCGTTTTTTCAGAAAATATGGCACATGGGCACTTTTGGCTTTTATAATTTATTTTATACAGGTGCCTTACAATATTATGGCAATAAGCTATCAATCGGTGTTTGTTGACTGTCTGCTTTTATTAGCAATTTGTTTGCTTTCAATTTATGAAAAGAAGTCAGTGGCATCTTATGTTTTTGCAGGAATATTTTTTGGTTGTTGTTGTGTATGCAACCCGTTTTTCTGTGTAGTTTTTGTATTGTATCTTTTAGCTTGTGTTTTATGGACAAAAAGACAGATTCTTGTGAACTATATAGTTGATTTTAAGGTTTCCAATACTGTCAATAAAAATAGCAAAAAGCTTACAAAGAAACAGAAAAAGGAACAAAGCCAACAGATTATCAAGGGTTTTCCGGATATTGAAAATTACACTTGTTTTTTTACAAAAAAGGCTATATTACTGACAACTTGTGGTCTTTTTGTAATTGCAATTATTGCTGCTGGTTTCTTTTTCTTAACAGGGGGAACAATTAACTCAATTTTAAACAATATAGAAAATCTTTTGGGTAGCAGTGAATATGATGTTGTATCAAAATCAATATTTGATAAACTGTTAGCTACATTGATATATTTCACTCAGGCAAACTTGTATATGCCATTCATTTTACCTATATTGTTTATAGCATTGTTGGTTGATAAAAAAAGAAACGATAATACACATCGTTTTGTGTATTTAGCGGTTTCAGTTTTATGGGCAATATTATTGGCAATTGGTATTCTTCTTTCACTTGAGATTTATGTGTATGCAGTATCACTAATTTTCTACGTATTCTCTCTTGTGTGTTATTTGCTTACTGAAAAGAAAAACAAGACAATTTTTTATTGTATGTTTATACCATGCTCAATTGGTGCTTTTGTTCAATATCTTGCTGCTGACACACATTGGGGAGCAATTGGAATAGTGCTTACAGTCTGCAATGTATCCGGAGTATTCTTCTTGATGGATTTGTGGAATGAAATGCGTCAACAATTGAAAAAAAGCGATGAAACAACACCTGATAAATCTAAAAAAGATAAATTGCGTGCAATAATCATTGTAGGTTTTTGTGTTCAAATTTTGGCTTATTGCTTCTTCCGTTCATATTCACAACCATTTTCAATGTATTCAGTTAAAGCAACTGAAGGTGTTTTTTCTGGAATGTATATGACCGAAGAGCAATATGAGAAATATGATAAAACATTGGATGATTTAAATTACATAAAAGAAATCAGCCAAGAAGACGACCCAATACTTATATCTACATATAACAACTGGATGTATGTTCAGGTCGATAGGCCTATGGCGACATATTCACCGTGGTTCCGTGGTACACTTAATTATGACCAGTTGTATAGATACTATGATGAAAATCCAGAAAAATCACCACGATATATTTATATAGAGTCATCTGACCCGAAAAACACTAATGTTGAATTGGTCAAAGAATGGTTTATGTTCTCAAGAGAGGACCTATCAAACGGAGTTTTGTTGACAGTAGTTGGGTAAAAATTATAACACTATAAAACAATTAAGCGTTACAAAGAGAGCAAATTTCAATGCAACGCTTTTTGCTTATGAAGTCAAGTGATTTAGCTTAAGACTACCAAGGCTAATATGGAATGTAGGGTTTGCTGTATCAAAAGGAAACCGCAGAATGTCTGTGTAATCATTATTATGATACTTCAATATGATGTTTTTTAGTTGTAGAATAAAAGAATAGTTGGCATCAGGTGCTTAAAAATAGGTTGTTACTGAATTTGACTTAGCATAAAAATTGTGATAACATTATTTGATATGATGCCGTGAATGGGAGGCCTTACGATGAAAAAAATCAAAAAAACAGACTTTTTATTTGCGTTTGTTTTGTTAATAAATTTGTTAATACACATATATCTTGTTTACTCCGAACCATTTTTAGTAGACGAAAGCTTTTATTCGATAATTCCCTTGCGTTTGTTAAACGGTGATAGTTTAGTTCAGCACGAGTGGAATCTTACACAATTTTCATCGTTGTTTGCATATATACCGGTATGTATTTGGACTACAATCAAAGGCTCAACTGATGGAATTCTTGTGTTTATGAGATACATATATTTGTTTTTTCACACAGCAACAGCTGTTGCAATATATGCTTTTTTCAGAAAATATGAAAAGTGGGCAATTATGGCTTCAATGATGTTTTATACTCAGGTAACATATAAAACACTTGCTATAAGTTATCATTCAGTTTTTGTTATGGCAATGTTGGTGTTAGCTTTTTGCCTTATTAAAATTTATGAACAGGGCTCTACCCGAGAATATGTTATTGCGGGTAGTTGCTTTGCTTGCTGTTGTATTTGCAATCCTACACTTTGTATTCTTTTTGTGGTATATCTTATTGCGTGCGTATGGTGGACGAATCGAGCAAAAACAAAAGGTAAAATATTGGAAGCAAGCATATCACGCAACAATGAAGAAAAAGGAAGACCTACTAAAAAACAAAAGAAAGAAATTAAACAACAAATGCAGGAAGTTCTTTTAAACGGAAAAGAGTATAATTGCTTTTTTTCAAAAGAAGCAGCTTTGCGTTTTACTTATGGTATTTTAATTGTAGCTGTTATTGCGATTGCTTTCTTTTTTATTACCGGCGGAGAAATAGAATCAATTTTTGATAATATAGGCAATTTGCTTGGCAGTACTGAATATTATGTGTTCTCCGAAAGACAGATTTCAAAATTAAGTGAAACAATTGTTAATTTTACTGAATTTAGTTCGGGAACAATATGGTTTTTGCCACTTTTGTTTTTGTTGGTTTTATTTGATAAAAAAAGAATGCAACAATCACACCGTTTGATATATTTGTTTGCTTCAGCAATATGGATGGTAGCTTATGATGTTGGCGGATGGTTGTCCGGTTCGTATGAAGGATTAACAGCATTTTCATTGCCGTTTTGGGTATTTTCAACAGTGTGCTATATCTTAACGGAAAACAAGAACAAAGTAATCTTCCGATGCTTTTATATACCTTGCATGATTGCTACATGTTTTCATTATTTTGTCGCAAACACATATATAGCAGTAATTGGTGTGGTTCTTTCAATATCTAATGTTGCAGGTGTATTCTTTATAATGGATTTATGGAAGGAAATGGCTTGCACAGTAAATAAAGAATCAGACACAGCTGAAAAAGCAGATGCAAAGGGGAAAGGAAAATGGCTTCGTAATGTAATAATCGTTGGATTTTGTATACAAATAATGATAAATATCGCGTATAATATGGAAGCTAAGATATATACAAAAGACGATAACAGAGTTACAACGGGACCATATGCTGGAATATATATGGATGACGAATCATATACCCTTTACAACAAACAAATAAAGGACTTGGATACAATAAAAGATTCGAGTCGAGATAACGCTCCTGTTTTATTGGCAACTTATAGCAACTGGATGTATATGTATTTAGACCGACCTTTTGCGACATACACGGCTTGGTATTTAGGTACAATTGACCAAGACTTGTTAATTAAATACTATGAGCAAAATCCTAAAAAGATACCTGAATACATTTATATTCATTCACCTGAGCCTGAAAAAGAAAAGGTTGACATAGTGAGTGATATGTTTGAATTTACACGAGAAGATTTATCCACCGGTGTTCTTTTGACGGTGATAGATTATAATTTCTAAAAAATATAAACTAAAGGACCTCATATGAGGTCCTTTTCATTTAACGTTCGAGATTCTGGGTGAATACTTTTTTACCATTGTTATGTGCTGTGAGTGTGAAACCATCAGGTGAGGCTCAATAAAAATTCATTGTACTTGTCCTGCATAAAAATATATCAGGTCACAAACGGTTAATCCAAGTAAAAGTGTTGAAAAGGTTTGAGTTTTAGAAAATTCATTTATTTTTGTTCATACAATCACCCTTTTCTTTTTGTCTTTCAAGTATATCGCACGAGAAAGCACTGTCAACAAATGGGTTAAGCTTTCAAAATTTTCCGACGGTTTTAAATTATAATTTATTGGGGAAACAATTCGTAGGGGTCGGCGTCCCTGACGACCCGTTGTTGGTTTATTTGTCATTGAAATCGGCTATTACAGTAGGGGCGG
>JAZQUC010000128.1:0-4290 GCA_045631075.1 Candidatus Fimenecus sp.
TGTTGCCGAATCCCAGAAGGCACAGACAAGACCTGATTTTAATATGAAGCTTAATATTGCATTAAAAGAAGCTAATGAAACAAATTATTGGCTCAGACTTTTGTTTAAAACAGAGTATCTAACAGAGAAAGAGTTTGATAGCCTTTCAAAAGATATAGACGACATTATTTCGATTTTGGTATCTATCTGTAAAAAAACAAATGTATAATGCAGAATTCTGCATTCTGAATTCTGAATTTTGCATTCAAAATGCGTTCGTAGCTCAGTTGGATAGAGCGTCAGACTCCGACTCTGAAGGCCGCTGGTTCGATTCCAGTCGAGCGCGCCAAAAAGCACCCACACGGTGCTTTTTTGTATTTGTGATTTTGCAAATTATAATTTGTAGGTGTCGCGTAGTGGAAGGCTTCCACGCCTGCATTATCAACTACAAAATGCAAAACATAAGGGATGTCAAATCGGCATCCCATTTTTCATTTCAAATTATAATTTGTCGGGATGACATCAAATTAAAACAAAACAAAAACCTTGTAGGGGTCATTCACGAATGACCCGTTCCAAAGTGTATCATATATTTTTGTTGCGGGCGGATGAAGGGCATCCGCCCCTACATACATAATCATATTTGTTATGTTTTATAATCGCAACGCAGTTCCGAAATTCTGCATTCTGAATTCTGTATTTTGCATTTCTCCAATAAACTCCCAATTTATTTCTCAATTTTTAAATTATTATAATTTTGTGAACATTTTATCTTAACTCGTTTATTCGATTGACAAAAAAACACAAATATAGTAAAATGTTTTCATATATGTAATCGGGAGGATATAACTTATGGATAATATGGAACCAATGCAGCCTGTACAGCCAACAGAGCCAACACCACCTGCACAGCCTGCTTCACCTAAAAAATCAAAGAATACAAAGAAAATTGTTGCAATCGTTTTGGCAGTTGTAGTTGCTTTTGTTGCAATTTTCGGTATAGTATTTGCAATTTCATCAAACAACGATAAGAGCTCAGTTCCAACTTGTGAATGTGAATACTGTAGCCAGATGTTTGCATATTACAACTATCTTATTGAATCAGGACAGATTGAATTAAAGGATGTTCAGGGCGCTGGCTCATATAACGATTTTACACAGAACAGCAATCCACAGAATGATGTTCAGCCTGACAATAATCAGCAGAACAACACTCAGCAAGATAATAACGCTCAGCAGAGTGCTGACCCTTCAACATGGAATGTTGCACAGATTGTTGAAACATACAGACACGCTGCAAACAGAACTCACAACTCAGTAACTTCATATCAGGATATGAAGCTTCGTGACGGTTCACTTAATGCGCCTGGTATTAACGGAACATTGTTAAGCTTTGCTGAAGGTGTTATGGCAAAAGCTCTTTCAAACAACTCAATGAACATTAAGGGTATCACAGGTGGTCATCAGAATCTTGTTGCTTCTGATGTTCAGAGCGCACGAGCATATAAGAGTGGCAATAATATCGTAATCGAAATGATTATGAAGGAACAGGTTGATAAGGGTAATGGTCAGATGTACAGCGGTACAGTTGGTCACGCTATCTCTGTTGTTGGTGATATTGATTCAGTTATCGGTCAGTTCTCAGGCCTTGGTATGGAAGCACAGATTGCTGACCAGGACTGCACACTTCACTACAAAAACCCAAGACTTAAAGTAACTCTTGACAGTAATGGCAAGATTATCAACGGTACTTGGAGCTATTATGTAAATATTACTCTTAATAACCTTACAATCAAGGCTATGGGTATGACAGTTCCTGTTAAGCAGGCAACTGCTATCGTTGACTTCGTTGTTACACTTAACGGTGGTTTTAAAGGCTAATAATTAACATAAAAGGTGGGTCTTACAAAAAGGCTCATCTTTTTGTGCATTAAAAGGAGATAATGAAAATGGGTTTATTAAAGCTTGACTTTATCGACTGGCTTTCTTTTAAAGATATTTTGCCATTCGAAGGAGTTAACACAACATTTGCAGAATTCTGTGCACAGTATTCTGCAGTACAGACAAACTGGGCATACACTTATGCTGCAATTATCGGTATTATCATTCTTCTTATTAAGAAAAATAAAAAATGGTACTGGTATTTGTTCCTTATTATTTTCAGCATTATGTCTGTAACATCAGTTGGTATGCATACTGCTAACTATGGTGCATTTGAACCTGGTGTGCTCACAACAAAGTTACTTGCAAGTTATGTTGATATGTCATTTACAGAGCTTACTGCCTGGTGCGGTGTTTGTAGCTTTGCTATGGAATTTTATCAGTCAAAGGACAGCATTAAAAAGCGTAATTTGTTCATTATAGGTGTTTCTGCAATAACGGTGTTAGTACTTGGTATTCTTACATATGAAGTATTTGTAATTCACGACAGACCACTTTATTTCGGTGGTAACGGTGCACCAATGGATGGTAAAACAGGCGGTATGTCAATTGCTGAAGTTGGATGTATTGTTACAATTCTTCCTATTCTTTATCTCTTTATAGATAACTTCAAGAAGATGACAAAGAACGAAAGAGCACTTCTTGTGCTGACTCTCGGTGTCCTTATTGTTGCTGCTATTATCACAGCACTCTGGGGTGACAATGAAATCGCTGATTTTGCACTCGGTAATTTCCATGGTCATTCAACATGGCATATGCTTGGTGCTTTGATGGAATTGGTTATCGTATTCTGGGTTGACCAACGAGAAACCAACAGAAAGCTTCGAGAATTAAAAGGTGAATAAAAACTTATATGACCTGTCTTTACAGGTCATATTTTTTTGTTTATAATTAGATTATATGGAAAGGGGATTTGTGTAATGAAGACGGCAGAACAAATCACAAAAAGTGAACAAAAAGAAATCAAACGACTTAAAAGGATGCAGGGCAAGGGCAACAGCAGTAAGTATTTCTTTGTATTACTTATGCTCATAGCAATTGTAAATATTCTTGACGAAGTAACAAGTAACCTTACCGTTACCGTACAGTCATCATTCGTAACGGAATTTTTTGTGAATAATCCTTTTATGGGTAAATATTATACATTTCAGGAAGGTCTTGCGCTTCATTCAGGTGTTGGTGTTTTCACATATGTTTTAGGGATTTTTACACCGTTTTACAAAGCACTTGCTGACAAATGGGGACGCAAACCGCTTTTTGCCATTTCAACCCTTGGTATGGCAGTGGGACTTTTCGTGATTTACCTTTCATCAAGCTACATAATGTTCCTTGTGGGCTTTGCAATTATCAGCTTTTTTATGGGTCACGATATCCAGATTATTTATATTCTTGAAGAAGCACCTGACAAGCACCGTGCAAAGATTTACAGCTTTTTAAAGAGCTTTGGTATTTTAGGCGTCATTCTTATCCCTGCACTTCGTGATGCACTTATGGGTGACGATGCAACAAAATGGCGTGAAATCTTTTTAGTACCCGCTATAATCGGCTTTATTGCAGTTTTGCTTGTTGTAATGTTTGCAAAGGACACAAAGGTGTTTGTAAACGAGAGAATAGAATATCTTTCTCGTTCTTACGAAGAAAGACAGGCTGAAAAAGAACTTAAAAAGCAACAAAAAGAAGCGCAACGCAACGAGTCAGGCGTTTTCAATGGCGTAAAATATATCTTTGCAAATAAAGATACTAAAAACCTTATTATTTCTCATATCGTATTCGACACAGCAATGCCTGCAATCGCTCTTTATTTTGAATCTTCAATGCATAAGGTTGGTATGAGCACAAGTGAGATTACAAAAGCGCTGTTTATGGTGCCTGTTGTTTATGCAACAATTACATTCCTTTCAGGCTTTATTGCTGATAAGCTTGGTCGAAAGGTGACTGTAACAGGCTTTTCAATAACTTGTATGTTAGGCTACATTCTTTTTGTAGCAGGTATCCTTTGTGGCTGGAATCCTTATCTTATCGGCTTTTTCGCAGGACTTTATCAGGGTTCATACTGGATTGGTCGCGATTATATGAATGTTATGATGACAGAAAAAGTACCGACAGATATCCGTGCATCAGTAGTTGGTGCAGAAGGACTTTTAGTTATTATCGGTCTTGCAGTAGGCTACTTACTTGCAATCGTAGGTATGATTTTCTTCCCAATCTGGTGGGTATGCCTTGCAATTTCAGTTGCATCAGTAGGCGCAGCAGCAATTATGTTTGCAAAGGGTGTTAAGGAAACAAAGGGCGTAAACCTTGATGAGATAGAATAAATCAAATTATAATTTATCGAACCCCTCAGTCTCACTTCGTTCGACAGCTCATTAC
>JAZQUC010000129.1:0-3949 GCA_045631075.1 Candidatus Fimenecus sp.
CGGTCAGGTTATTAACGCCGGCGGTTCAATGACTGGTGGTAGTAAGGCTCACGGTGTTGGAATGCTCAGCCGTAGTAATGAGATTGAAAAGCTTACTGCAAGTGTAAAGAGTCTTGAAGAAAAGAAGGAATCACTTCTTATTCAAGAAAAGATGCTTTCGGAAGATTTAGCATCTGCTGTTGCTGACCTTAATGGTATTGAAGGTGACATTCTTTCAGCAAACGAAGAAAAAATCCGACTTCAGGGTGAATATAATCTTGCTGTGGAACAGTATGAAACTTCATCAGGCGGTGTTGGTGAACTCATCGAAGAAGAAAGAATACTCAATGAAAGAATAGAAAAAATAAAAGAAGACAGCCTTACTGCAAAAACAAAAGTTGAAGAACTTACAAATGAGATTGCAGAAAAGGAAAAGAGCCTTGAAGCAGTCAGCGGTGACAGAGAAAGTCTTTCACTTGTTCGTGAAGAGCTTGCACAGAAGGCTGAACAGATTCGTCTTGAAATTTTAGGGTTCCAGAAGGATATTGAATCTGCTGATGATAATATTCGACGACTTAATATTCTCAAGGGTTCACATTCTGACCGTCTTACAGAGCTTGATAACGAAATCGAAGCATTTAAAAACAAGAATATCTGGCTTACAAAGGATATTGAAAGTCTTCGCAATTCTGCCGATGAACTTCGTAAACAATGCGGTAATGCAAAGACTGATATTGACGACTTGCTTGAAGCAAGAGCACAGCTTGAAAAGGAAAATACAAATCTTCGTAATCTTGAAAAAGAAAAGAATTCTGAAAGAGAGCGAATCAGCGGTGAACTTGCCCGACTTGAAGAACGCAAGGCATCAATGCTTGGTGAATACGAAGAATACAACTCAAAGCTTTATGATGAGTATCAATTGACAAGACGCGAGGCAATGGCTCTCCAGATTGTTATTGAAAATATAGGGGATGCAAGAACACGACTTTCAGCACTTAAAAATGAAATCCGTGGACTTGGTTCAGTTAATGTTTCTGCTATTGATGAATATAAGGAAGTATCTGAAAGATATGAATTTATGTCAGAACAAATCGGTGATGTTGAAAAATCAAAGGCAGAACTCATTAAGCTTATTGATGATTTAACAACAAAGATGAGTGTTCAGTTCCGTGAACAGTTCCAGAAAATCAATGTGGCATTTGGTGAAACATTTGCTGAACTCTTTGGCGGTGGTAAAGCAGAACTCCATCTTGAAGACGAAATGAATGTACTTGAATGTGATATTGAAATCAAGGTTCAGCCACCAGGTAAGAATGTTCAGAATATCAATCTGCTTTCAGGTGGTGAAAAGGGACTTTCAGCTATTGCACTTCTCTTTGCAATTCTTAAGGTCACTCCTGCACCGTTCGTAATCTTCGACGAGGTTGAAGCAGCGCTTGACGATGTCAATGTTGTTCGTTACGCTCAGTATGTAAGAAGAATGACAAAGAACACACAGTTCATTCTTATCACTCACCGTCGTGGTACAATGGAAGAAGCAGATATGCTTTACGGTGTTACAATGCAGGAAGAAGGCGTATCAAAAATCCTTGAGCTTAAAACTGCAGAGTTGGCTCGTAAGTTAGGTTTGGCATAATACAAAAATAGGCTCCACCCTTGAGGGGGAGCTGTCAGCGAAGCTGACTGAGGGGGGTCAAAACCACAATCCCCCCTTCCGTCAAAACTTCGTTTTGCCACCTTCCCCTCCTAGGGGGAAGGCTGGGATATTTCTCCAAGGAAAGGATATTACCTATGGGAATTTTTAAGAAAATAAATTTTGGTCTTACAAAGACAAGAAATAAAATGGCAGGTGCTATCGACGATATGCTTGATAGCTTCGACGAAATCACAGACGACCTTTATACTGAACTTGAAGAAATTCTTGTTATGGGTGACGTTGGTGTTACAACTGCCGTTGAAATTACAGAAAGACTTCGTGAAGAAGCAACAAGTGGTAAAATCAAGGATGCGAATGAAGTCCGTCAGAAAATCAAGGACATTATTTCTGAAATGCTTTATGGTGGCGAAGATATGGGACTTATTACAGTTCCATCAATTATCCTTGTTATCGGTGTAAACGGTGTTGGTAAAACAACAACAATCGGTAAAATGGCTGCTATGTATAAGGCACAGGGCAAGAGCGTTATCCTTGGTGCTGCCGATACATTCCGTGCTGCCGCTATTGACCAGTTACAAATCTGGGCTGACCGAGCAGGTGTTGATATTATCAAGCACAAAGAGGGTGCTGACCCTGCTGCAGTTGTATTCGATACAATCAATGCTGCGAAGGCAAGAGATAACGAGATTATCATTATCGATACTGCAGGTCGTCTTCATAACAAGAAAAATCTTATGGACGAGCTTAACAAGATTTACAGAGTTATCGACCGTGAATTGCCATATTCTGACCGTGAAGTTTTGTTGGTGCTTGACTCAACAACAGGACAGAATGCAGTTAATCAGGCTCGTGAATTTCAGGCTGTTGCCGAAATCACAGGTATCGTTCTTACAAAGCTTGACGGTACTGCTCGTGGTGGTGTTGTATTGGCTATCAAAAACGAGCTTGGAATTCCTGTTAAGTTTATCGGTGTTGGTGAACAGATTGACGACCTACAACCATTCAAGCTATCAGCATTTGCAGACGGCTTGTTCGATAAGATAGAGTACAAGGAAGAGGAGGACATTTCAATTGAAGTTGTTGAAGAGAGCAAAGAAGAACTCGAAGAAGTTAATGAAGATATTTTACAAAAAGAAGAACTCTCCGATGAAGACGGTGGAAATGTTGAAGAGTCTTCCGAAACAGATGACAGCGGATTGGAACAGGAAGAAAAAATAGAAGAGCAGGCAACTGAAGAGCCTGAAAAGAAAGAAAAGAAGAGAAGGGGATTCTTTGGACTTTTTAATCGCAACTCATAATATGAAAAAACAGGCGGAATTACAGAGAATTCTCTCACCGCTTGGAATAAATGTTTTAACTGCCGAAATGGCAGGAATCGAACTTTCTGATGTTGACGAAACAGGAGAAACATTTGAAGAAAATGCATTTTTAAAGGCTGATAGTGGCTGTAAGGAAAGCGGAATGGTCTGTGTTGCAGACGATTCAGGACTTATGGTTGACTTCCTTGACGGTGCACCAGGTGTTTATTCAGCTCGTTTCGGTGGTGAACACGGAAACGATGCTAAGAATAACGAAAAGCTTTTGGGACTTATGAAGGATGTTCCTGACGAGGAAAGAACAGCACGATTTGTAAGCTGTGTTTGCTGCTGTTTCCCTGACGGAAGAAGCTTTTCAGTTCGTGGCACTTGCGAAGGTAAGATTGCATATGAAGTACACGGAAACGGTGGTTTTGGTTATGACCCTGTTTTCCTTGTAGGGGACAAGACTTTCGGTGAGCTTTCTGCAGAAGAGAAAGACAAAGTAAGCCACCGTGGAAATGCCCTTCGAAAATTTGTAGAAGAATTACCAAAATATTTATAAATAGGTTCCACTCTTGAGGGGGAGCTGTCAGCGAAGCTGACTGAGGGGGGTATTAAAACAACAATCCCCCCTTCCGTCAAAACTTCGTTTTGCCACCTTCCCCTCGTAGGGGGAAGGCAAAATCGATAGTTAGGAGAAAACAAATGACAAGTAAAGAAAGAGCATATTGGAGAAGTCAGGCAAACGGACTTCAGGCATTATTTCAGGTAGGTAAAGGCGGAATTTCAGACGCACTTATTAAGCAGACTGATGACGCACTTAAAGCACGCGAGCTTATTAAAATCAAGGTGCTTTTAGAAACAAGTCCTGAAAAACCAAAAGTAATTGCACAAAAGCTTGCAGAAGCAACAAACAGTGATTGTGTTGGTGTAATCGGTGGAAGTATGATTTTCTATCGTTACAACCCTGAACTTCATAAAGACGAAAAGAAGAAGGCGAGAAAATGAAAATAGG
>JAZQUC010000130.1:0-2897 GCA_045631075.1 Candidatus Fimenecus sp.
GCAAGTACCGTTATGGCACAGTTGGGGTATGCCACAAGGTTTTAAAAGCATTATTGGTCGCCCGATTTAAAATCAGACATACTCCACGGTAATTCCCTGCATCATCGTGCAGCCACCTACCGCTTCATCGCATATCGCACAGCTTCTGTAAACGGGCACACTTCACCCATTCACACGTGTGCTCGAATATTCTAACACATTATTTGTGAAATTGCAATAACTTTTTTAAAAAAAGTTTGTGAAAAATGCAGATTTTTTCTCGAACGAAAAACTACACAACATCTTGCGTTTTTTCATACTCAAAACACTAATTCTGTGTTATTTTTAATGTCAAAAAACACTATATATAATAGGTATAGAAAAATCCGCAAAAAAACGGTGAAGCTTTTACTCTCCACCGTTAAAACTCACTTAATTTTTATTATCCTGCTTTTTTATTTTTTTCATTAAATAAAAAACTGCAACAAAAGCCATACCAACTGCAATAGCTACTACCAAGTCGAATATCACAGTAAGAGCAAATGTAATTATCATAACAAAGACATCTGTTTTTGGTGCTGATTTGACAATATGTATAAACTCCTTATATTCACTCATATTGTATGCAACCATAAAGAGAATTGCTGCAATTGTTGGCATTGGAATAAGTTTAGCCAAAGGCATAAGGAATAATAGCACTAACAAAAGCATGACTGCATGCACCATTCCTGCCACAGGTGTTCTGCCTCCGTTTTTTACATTTGCTGCTGTTCTTGCAATAGCACCCGTTGCAGGAATGCCACCAAAAAGAACAGATGCAATATTACCTACACCCTGCGCTACAAGTTCAGCGTTTGAATTATGGCGAGAATTAACCATACTATCAGCAACAACGCAAGAAAGCAAAGACTCTATCGCTGCAAGAATTGCGATTGTAAAAGCATTCGGCAATGCAGATACAATCTTTTCAAAACTAAATTCCATACCTGTCAACACAAATTTAGGTAAGCCTGATGGAATTGCATATAACTCACCAATAGTAAATACACCGTTATCAAACCCTGGAATAAACTTAACCATTAACGCACCTACAACAACTGCAATAAGTGATGGTGGAATTCTCTTTTCAAATTTTGGATATATAATAAGTATAGCAAGTGAAACTGCGCCGACTAAAAGTGCCCGCCAGCTAAACGTGCCAATAGCATGAATGTTTGCTTCTATTTTTTCGATAGCTTCAATAGGTTTAACACCCTCAGCATACTGCAAGCCGAGAAAATCCTTAATCTGACCAATAAAAATTGTAACTGCAATACCAGCAGTAAATCCCGTTGTTATTGTGTACGGAATAAACTTGATAAGAGAACCTAATTTGAATACGCCCATCAAAATCAAGAAAACACCTGCAAGAATTGTAGCAATAATCAGACCTTCCATTCCTTGAGTGGCAACAATTCCAGCAACAACAGTTGCAAATGCAGCAGTAGGTCCTGCTATCTGCACACGGCTACCGCCTAAAAACGAAACCATAAAGCCTGCAAAAATTGCAGTATAAACACCACAAGCAGGTTCAACACCTGATGCCAACGCAAGAGCAATTGACAATGGCAACGCAATAATTGCAACAATCACACCTGCAACAATATCCTTTACAGCCTGTTCCTTTGAATAATTCTTGATTGTACTAAAGAATTTTGGTTTAAGATAAAAGCTTTTCAAAATCATCACTTCCGATTATTTTTTTACCGAAAAGAATATTAGCACTTTTCATCCTTTCAGTCAATAAAAATATAAAAGAAAAACCTCTTTTTCAAGAGGTTTTTGACAATTATGATTCCATTCTGCCGGTATATGCCTTAACAAGCACCTTAAGTTGCTCTACTGTATCGAATTTTGCACCTGACTCCACAATTGCCGACCTTATTGAAACGGGTAAAGAATCAAAATATGCTTTTGTTTCAAGATTCATATTATTCATAAAAAATCACCTCGGTAATATTTTACCAAGGTGAAATTATTTTATACATTATAAAACTTTTGAAAGGAAATCCTTAAGACGAGGATTCTGTGGATTTGTAAAGAATTCATCAGGAGTGTTTTCTTCGATAATCTTACCGCCATCCATAAAAATAACTCTTGTACCAACCTCACGAGCAAAGCCCATTTCGTGAGTAACAACAACCATTGTCATACCTTCACGAGCAAGATTTTTCATAACGTCAAGAACTTCACCAACCATTTCAGGGTCAAGTGCTGATGTAGGTTCGTCAAATAGCATTACTTCAGGCTCCATACAAAGAGCACGAACAATAGCAACACGCTGTTTCTGACCACCTGAAAGCTGTGACGGATAAGCGTCTGCTCTGTCCTTAAGACCAACTCTGTCAAGAAGCTCAAGTGCCTTTGCCTCTGCTTCATCCTTTGATTTACCAAGAAGTGTTGTAGGCGCAATCGTCATATTCTTGATAATATTCATATTGTTAAAAAGGTTAAAATGTTGGAATACCATACCCATCTTCTGACGATGAAGATTGATATTGACCTTTTTATCAGTAATGTTGACACCATTGAAATTGATTGTTCCGCCTGTAGGCATTTCAAGAAGGTTCAATGAGCGGAGAAATGTTGATTTGCCGCTTCCGGAAGGACCGATTACAACAACAACTTCGCCTTTCTTGATATCAGCATCAATACCGTCAAGAGCTTTAACCTGTCCGCCAAGGTAATGCTTTTTAAGTCCTCTGACTTCAATGATATTATCGCTCATTACGACGAAGCCTCCTTTCAATGACTGCAACAATTTTTGTAAGAAGCATAACTGTCGCAAGATATACAATTGCAACTACTATAAGAGGCATAAATGCTTCAAAGGTTATACCTCTGATTCTTTCTCCGGCCTTTGTAAGATCAAGAATTCC
>JAZQUC010000131.1:0-8155 GCA_045631075.1 Candidatus Fimenecus sp.
CCCTACAATATTATTAATTTGGTTGGAATGTAGGGGCGATTCAAGAATCGCCCGAATAAAGTTACCATCACACTTTGGAACGGGTCATTCGTGAATGACCCCTACAAGGTTTTTGTTTCTGTTTTAATTTGATGTCATCCCTACAAATTATAATTTGATTTTTAAAATTACAAACCAAATGAAATTGCATAAAAAAACGGAGTCCGAAGACTCCGTTAAAAATTGTTTTTTAATTATGCCTGAGCGTCTGTGTTAGGAATTGCGGGGTTTGTGATTGGGTCTGAAGGGAGCTTAGCAATCTTTGCTCTCTGAAGAACTTCACCACAGTATTTACATTCCTGAACTTTTTCACCGTAAGATGTTGTTGTAGCAGCCTTAACTACTTTCCAAGCACCAGCTTCGCATTTGCCTGTTGCAGGGATAGCTTCTTCAACTACATCGCCACAAACTTTACAGCTCTTCTGCTTGATACCAGCTTTTTTACATGTTGGCTTCTTAACTACAGTTTCCTTGCTGTATTCACATGTGTGTTCTGATGGGTCTGTTGGTTCTGTTGGTGTTTCAGATGGCTTTTCTGATGGCTTTTCTGAAGGAGTTTCAGATGGTTTTTCTGTTGATGGTTCAACATAACCCTTGAATGAAACTTTACCTGCAGAAACTTCTACTGCATTGTAATCGTTGTCACATGCTTCGTCAACAACAACCTTAACATCACTGTCAGTAGCCTTGAGAGCTTCAAGTTCAACTGTGAACAATGTACCAGCTTTTTCAATTGTCTTGTCAGTAGCAACTGTGTATCTTGCTTTACCTGCTGCGAAGTTGCCGTTAACAACTGCACCAGAAACTGCATCAGAAGATGCTGTCATATTTGTTACCTTGAATGCGTCTGCATCATAAACAAGGTCAGCAGTAAGAACGCCAAGACCTGAATCCTTTGAAATAGCTACTGTAACTGTAACTTTGTCACCAGCTTTGATGTCAGCTGTCTTGCTTGCTGAAACAGTAAGTGTTGGGTTAGCAGCAGAAACTACGAATGAGAACATGCTGAAAACTACAAGAACTGCTAAAAGAACGCTTGCAAATTTTTTCATAATGAATTACCTTCCTTTTTAGGGCATTTAGCCCAAAATAATTTTATTTGTTGCACACGCAACAGCAATTTTGTACATAATTGTACCAATTGTTAGTTTGATTATATCACGACTTGTAACAGATGTCAATAAACTAATCAGTCAAAATTTTACTAATTTTTGGTTATTCAATACCTGCAACAATACGCAAAATACGACGCGCATCAACTGCTGTAATCTTAAAGTCACCGTTAACATCGGCATTTGCCATCTGTAATAATGAGAGTGTTTCCACACGGGCAACATGACGAAGAATCATTCTTGCATCAATTGCAGAAAGCTTTCCGTCACCGTTCACATCACCTTTAATCTGTTCAGGAGCAATTACAGGAATTTCTGCTTCTTCTACAACCGCACCACAAACAGTACACTTTTTCACTTTTTCGCCTGTTTCTGTTTCAGTTGCTTCTTTTACAACTTCCCAGTCACCTGCTTTGTGACCTGCTTTAAGAACAACAGACTCGGATTTCCAATCGCAATTTTTACATTGAAGATATGTTTCACCGTCTGTATCACAGGTTGCAGGAACTGTAACAGTTTCCGTATCGTGTAACTTTTTGTTGATTACAGTAGGTTCAGATTTCCAACCACAAACCTTACACTCGTCGTACTTTTTACCTTCAGCTGAACAAGTTGAATCAATGACAATCTGTTCAGTATCGTGACCCTTTGCCTTTAACACAACTTCTTCAGTTTTAAATCCGCAAACAGTACATTCATCGTACTTTTTACCGTCTTTATCACAAGTTGGCTCAACAGTTACCGTATTAAAAGTATGACCCTTTGCCTCGATTGATGTTGTCTCATTTATCAAGTCACAAATCTTGCACTTTTGTACCTTTTCACCATCTTTGATACAAGTTGCAGGTCTGACAATTGTTTCCACAAAATCATGACGGCAAGTAAGAACAGTTTCAAGTGTTGATTTTGCCTTAACCTTTGAAGTCACAACTTCTGCAACGCCATTTTCTTCAACAGCAATTTCTTCAATATCAAGTGTCAATTTACCGTTTGGTTTTTTAACATTCAACTTAACAGTAAAGAGTGCTCCGCCTTCTGTGATACCATTGATAATTGCAGCAGCATATTTTATTGTTTTGCTACCTTCGAAATTATCGTTAAACTGTTCATTACTGATAAGTCCGTTTGCATCTGCATCTTTCAAGGTATAGCAATCAGTATCATAAATAAGTTTAATTGTTGCTGCGCAGATTTTTGAGTTCTTTGGGATTTCAACCGTAACGGTAACAACATCACCCTTACGAACTTCCTGTTTATTAACCTTAAGTGACACTTCCGGCACATCTGCAGCAACAGCAAGTACCGATAATGCACTCAATGCAATAATCAGAGATAAAATCAAACATAACGCTTTTTTCATTTTACCACTCTCCTCGTTTAACAACATTAAAGATTAAATCATATTTTATAAGCACCGTCAACACTTTCGACGGAATGTTCACTAAAATTTTACAATGTGATAATGTTCGTAGAATTTTCATTTATCATTTCACAGAACCACGCAACAAATTGGAGTTTGTCGAGTAAATGCAGAATTCAGAATGCAGAATGCAGAATTAAGGGTCTGCGACGCGATTATAAGAAAATCAATATGGTTGGAATGTAGGGGCGATTCAAGAATCGCCCGAATAAAATTACCAACACACTTTGGGACGGGTCATTCTTGAATGACCCCTACAAGGTTGCATTATCATATAAGAAATACAGATGAATAATGAAGTATTGCTACGCAATATGAAGTAATCTTCGATTATGAAGTATTTGTCTTCGTCAAATATGAAGTGAAGCAAATCCTTAATATGCCGTAAGGCATACTTCATAGCGTAAGCTACTTCATATCCGTCAGGATACTTCATAAATCCGCAAGGATTTACCTCATTGTGGCTTCGCCACATATCCCGGCAAATTATAATTTGATTTTTTTGAAATGATACTTGTTTTGATTTTTATTCAAAAACGACTGTTGTAATGCTCTTTGCAGGGATTGTAATTTTCTTGACATTACCTGAATATGTTTCTTCAAGCTGTTTTTCCTGTGTTGTTGTAATAACAGTCATATTTTCACGGTCAACCTTGAATTTAACATCACGGTCTTCACCTTCGTTTGTGATTACAGTTACAACCTTGCCTTCAGGAGTAAGGAAAGAAACAACATTTGTTATGTAATTTGCTTCTACAATATTACCTTCTGCATCTCTTTCTTCAATATAATCGTAAATATCCTTTGTGGTTTCAACAACTCGACTTCCCACAGGAATATATTTTGAAAAATGAGCAACAGCATAATATCTCATCGGAATTTTAATATCACTGATATTACCGTCAGTAGCAACTAAAAGTCCGTCGGAATATTCTTTTCCATCAGCACCAATGCCGATACCATTCACACCAACCCAAGCTGTCCAAGAGTCAACATGTGTGAAATTGATGTCGTTTGCCATAACTCTTGCCTGAAGAATCGCACCGTCGATTGAGTCAATCGGTGATTCACAAGGAAGATGACACCATTCTGACATTTCAACAGGAAGGTCAGTAATATTTTCTTCAATCCAGTTACCAAGACCGATTTTGTTCTGAACATTATTATCTGTCCAGTAGCTATGATATGAAAGATTACCTAAATATGGACGGATTTCAGGGTCATTGTACATATATTCAAACCATTCATAAGTTCTGTGGCTGATTTCACCTGATTCAGGACCTGAAAGAAGAACACCTTCAATATTTCTTTCAGCCATTTCTTTTGCAAAGGCTCTGTAAACACCATAAATTTCTTCCGAGCCATAGAAACAACCTTCCTGACCTGCATAACCGCTGTTACCCCATGACCAGTTTGGCTCGTTAATAGGACTTATGTACTTAACAGGAACGCCTTTTTCAATAAAATACTCTGTAATTGTAAGGAAATAGTCAGCATATGCTTCATAATTTTCTTCAGGAAGATTACATACCCACCAGTTGTCATTACCACCTGTTTTGTTGTTACGAGTCATTGAATAGTGAGGTGAGTTTGCGAAAAGAACAACAGTATCAATACAACCGTATGATAGGCAAAGGTCTAAACACGCCTGAGCATTTGCATCCCTTGTAAAATCATAATAACCTGTTTCTGTTTCATAGTCATACACGTAAAAGCTCTCACTTCTTCTCCAAGGGTCCCATATTGTATCCTTGAAATTATCAGCAGAACCTGCACCGATATTGTAACGATAGATATTAAGTCCAAGTCCTTCTTCACTGTAAAGAAGCTTTGCAATTTCTTCGGCATTTTCACCATTTCCTGCAATCTGTGACCACCAACAGGATGAACAACCAAAGCCGTCGAATTCTTCACTTTGTTCACTGAGATTGATTGTAAGCTTCATATCGTGGTCATAGGATTTTTCAGCATACCAAGTCATTATCTTTGTTTCCATAAAAGGAAGTGCAAATAAAAGGATTGACACGATTACGGAAAGTGGCACGATACTTCTTAATTTTACATCTTTTCTTTTTTCTGTTCTTTTCATATTCTTTCTCCTGAAAAAACGGTGACGAGTTTCCCCGTCACCATAAATTTTATGCTTTATTCAAAATCGGGTTCTATAAGACCGTAGCCACCGTCGTTTCTTCTGTAAACAACACAAACATTATCAGTTTCTGCATTACGGAACATATAGAACATATGGCCGATAAGATTCATTTGTAAAATTGCTTCTTCAACCGTTTCAGGCTTTAAAACAACTGTCTTTGTTCTTACAACCTCTAAATCTTCTTCCTCATCAACATCCATTGTTGCCAGGATGTCGTCAAAAGAAACATCACGAAGTTTTTTCTCAATTCTTGTTTTGTTCTTTCTGATTTGGCGAACAAGAGAATCGACGCACATATCAAGTGCATCTTCCAAATCATCACTGCGTTCCTGTGCACGGAAAATCATACTTTTCTTTGAAAGAGTTATTTCACATATTTTCTGATTTTTCTCAACAGTAGCTGTGATTTTAGCCGTTGCGTCTGGTCCAAAGAATTTTTCAACCTTACGAAGTTTTTCTTCAGCCCTTTCTTTGAAATTCTCTCTTGGTGTACATTTGCGTCCAACAATAGTAATGTTCACAACGACATCTCCTTTACAATAGATTGAGATAAGTAGTCTTATCTACCATTATAGTAGCACAAATGCACATAAAATGTAAAGTAGTTTTGATAATTTTATTCAATATTTACAAAAGATTCGTTGTTTTGACATACTTCGCAATTTTTTCTACAAATAAAGGGCAGTATGCCTGCCCCATAATTATTTATTGTTTTGGACCTCTGCGATATCCTGTGTTTCCACCACGCTTGTCAGAACTTCTTTTAAGGTCACTCATTTTATCTTCACTCTGTGCCTTAAACTTTGCCATCATATCCTCAAAGGACATAGGAGCAGAAGATTCCTGCTGTGGAGCACCCTTCCAACCACGGTCTTTATTTTCGCGTTTTGGTTTAGATGGTCTTTGTGGCTTTGGTTTTTCTTCTTTAGGTAATGCCTTTTTAATTGAAAGGCTCACCTTACCTTTTTCGTTGATTTCAATAACCTTTACCTTGACCTTATCGCCCTCTGAAAGATGTTCTGAAATGTCATTGACATATTCATTAGAAACCTCAGAAATATGTACCATCCCTGATACACCGTTTTCAAGCTTTACAAAAGCTCCAAACTTTGTTAACCCCGTGACTGTTCCGTCATAGACTGAACCAATGTCAATTTGCATAGACTTGCATATCCTCCTAATCACACACCGGGTGTAACGTCATAGAACACCTTTTCGCCGGGCATAACGAAACCCAACTTTTCACGGGCAATCTGTTCCATATAATCGCTCTTATCATCACTATCCACAATAGCCTGAAGGCGGTCATTCTGCTCAAGCTGTTGCTCATAAGCAGACTGTTTCTGTTCCAGAACACCCTGACGTTCCTTGATAGAAAGCTGAAGTCCGATAATAGTGATAACAAAATAGCCCACAAGCAACACAAGGCCCAATGTGAGAATAAAGCTTCTTGTCTGTTTACGCTTAGGTGATTTTTTATTAGCCATGGGTATCAAACTTCCTTTCTTTCAGATATCGTCGTTCACCTGATTTTGCTTTTTAACATTATGATTATACAACAAGTGTTTGTTCACTTTCAAGAGTATTTTTGATTTATTTTTAAGTTTTTTACTACTTTTTCGACCAAATTGGATAATTTTGTTGAAAACAACTTTCAGTCTTTTTAAAATCCAATGCAATGGAAAGAAAATCACCTTAAAAAGTCCTTTGAAGCAGGTCTTAATAACTTCAATGGTTTTTTCACCAAAGGTAAAAAGAACAACCCCCAATGAAAAATAATAAACAGCAAAACCGATAGCCTCACCAAGTAAAAGATAAAGGCGAAATTGTCCTTCATTGACCGTCATACAAAAAATAAAGGATATAAAGCAAAGAAAAATGCAGTAGAGCAAATCAAATATAATTACAAAAATCTTTTTTTGAGAAATTGCAAGTCGGATAATCCTGAATAAATCGTAGAAAAATCCCATAATAAACCCAAGTCCCATTGACAAAAGAAAACCTTTTGTCTGTGTTGCAAGGCTTAATCCGTACAGATAATCGGTCATCGCAACACCTTTGCAAAAAAGCCTTTTGCCTGTGGCCGCACATCAGTATATGTAAGTGACGACACTTCTCCGTCAACAAGCAATTCACCCTGTTCAAGATTAAGTCGTGTAATATGCAGATTCCAGCCACGAATAGTCAATTCACCTAAATCGGTTACAGCAATAATTGTCTGTTCGTCAAAGGAATCAATATCCGTAACGCCTGAAACGGACAGTTTTTTCCTGTCCTCCATAATAATACTGTGTGGTAACTTTACCATCTTTTTGTCGTCTGTCATAAGAAAACCTCCCTTTACATAATAAATATGCAAACGAGAGAAAATAAATGAATAACGCAACAAAAAAACCGACGGATTAATTCCGTCGGCTTTGGTTTTATTAGTCGTTTGTGTAAGGCATGAGAGCAATCTGACGAGCTCTTTTGATAGCTGTTGTAAGCTCTCTCTGGTGATATGCACAAGTACCTGTTACACGGCGAGGAAGAATCTTCGCTCTGTCTGATGTGTAACGACGAAGCTTTGCTGTATCTTTATAGTCAATCTTTTCGATTTTTTCTACACAAAATGCACAAACTTTTTTACGACCTTTTCTGTTAGGTCTTGCATTCTTATCGTATGCCATTATAGTTTCCTCCTATTTTGGTAACTGCTGATTGAATCGAATTGTGATTATCAGCGAGATAGTTTTTTGTCAGAACCGTCAAAAAACGCAGGCAATACTTTGTGTATTAACGAGTATTTTGGACGAGTTATGACAGGAAAGTAGCCGTTGAGAATCGTGATTACGATTCAGTCAGTGGTTACCTTCTTAGAATGGGAGTCCCTCGTCATCATCTGCGCCGAATGGGAATCCTGAATTGTCATCGGGTAAAACTGAGAAACTGCCTGCATCTGCACTCTGATAAGAAACAGCAGGTGCTGATTCCTGTCTTGGTGCACCAAAGCTACCGCTTTCACTCTTGCTGCCACAGAAAGATACATTATCAGCAACAACATCATAAGCTGTACGCTTGTTTCCGTTCTTGTCTTCATAGCTACGAACCTGAAGTGAACCCTGAACAGCAATCATTTGTCCCTTTTTGAAAAATCTTGTGACAAAATCTGCTGTACCGCGCCATGCTACAACGCTGATAAAGTCTGTCTGTCTTTCGTCACCACTTTTGTAGTTACGGTCAACAGCAACTGTAAATGAAGTAACGGATAATCCGTTAGTTGTTGTACGAAGTTCGGGGTCTGCAGTAAGTCTGCCCATAATAATTACGCTGTTTAACATAAATTTGTCCTCCGATTACTTCTTAACAATTAATGTACGAAGTACACCGTCTGTAATCTTTGCAATACGGTCAAGCTCTGCTGGGAAGTTAGCATCTGCTTCATAATTGAAG
>JAZQUC010000132.1:0-1932 GCA_045631075.1 Candidatus Fimenecus sp.
TTCAGCACTCAACGCATTTGAGGATGGCGCAACAGTAACAATCGAGGCACTCGTTAATGCAGGCCTTGTAAAGAAAGCTCTTGATGGAGTTAAAGTTTTAGGAAATGGCGAACTCAGCAAAAAGCTTACTGTTCAGGTTAACGCATATTCTGATGCTGCAAAGCAGAAGATTGAAGCAGCAGGCGGAAAGGCTGAGGTGATATAAGTGTTCCGTACATTCGTAAATGCATGGAAGATTGTTGACCTTCGTAAAAAGCTCCTTTTTACAGCTCTTATCATTTTGATTTACAGAGTTGGTTCAGCACTTCCAGTACCATTTGTTGACATCGCAATGCGCGGTGACGGACTTTTTGGTGAAGAGGCTGCAGGTACATTCTTGACATACCTTTCAATGATGACAGGTAATGCATTCAATTACGGTACATTGTTCGCACTCTCAATTACACCATATATCAACGCATCAATTATTATTCAGCTTCTTGCTGTTGCAATTCCTTACCTTCAGAATCTTTCTAAGGAAGGCGAAGAAGGCAGAAAGAAAATGAATAAAATCACTCGTTATTCTGCTATTGGCCTTGGTCTTTTACAGAGTATTGCATACTATTTCTTCATCCGTTCACAGGATATGTTGATGTCAGATGCAAACGGTAAGGCATTCACAGGCTTCGCAGCAGTTTTCCAGGCAGTTGTTGTTGTTCTTTGCTATACAGCAGGTACAGCACTCGTTATGTGGCTTGGTGAATTAATTAACGAAAAGGGTATCGGTAATGGTATTTCTATGATTCTCTTCGCAGGTATCGTAGCTCGTATGCCAACTACTATTTATAACCTTTACACTTATATGGACAGAGGTGGCGCATACTACGCTCTCGTTCCAATCGCAGCAATTGCTCTTGTTGGTATGATTTTCTTCATCGTTTGGATGGATAACGGTGAAAGAAAGATTCCTATTCAGTACGCTAAGCGTGTTGTAGGTCGTAAGATGTACGGCGGACAGAGCACACATATGCCAATCAAGGTTAATATGTGCGGTGTTCTTCCTGTTATCTTCGCAAGCTCAATTCTTTCAATTCTTCCAACAATCGCTATGTTTGCTCCAGGTGAAAAAGATACATTCTGGTATAAATTAAGCCAGGTATGGCTTGGCCAGACACATCCATTCTATGGAACACTTTATTTCATCTTTATCATTTTCTTCGCTTATTTCTATGCTTCAATTCAGTATAATCCAGTAGAAATGGCAGAAAATCTTCGTAAGAACAGTGGTTCAATTCCTGGTATTCGTCCAGGCAAACCAACTTCAACTTACATTCAGAACATTCTTAGCAGAATGACACTCATCGGCGCACTTCTTCTCAGCGTCGTTGCAATGTTCCCAATCATTTACTCACAGGTTGCAGGCCTTTTCACAGAAAACGGTATGAACCTTGCAGTTGGTGGTACATCAATTATCATTATGGTTGGTGTTGCTCTTGAAACACAGAAGCAGCTCGAAAGCCAGATGATGATGCGTCACTACAAAGGCTTCCTTGATTAATTTAGGAGGGTAAATGATATGAACTTAATCCTTCTTGGCGCTCCAGGCGCAGGAAAAGGTACACAGGCAGAGAAAATTTGTGAAAAATTCAATATTCCTGCTGTGTCAACAGGTAATATCATCAGAGAAGCTCTTAAAAACGGTACAGATATGGGGCTTAAAGCTAAGTCCTATATCGATGCCGGAAAATTAGTTCCGGATGATGTTGTTATTGGTATTATCAAGGAAAGACTTGCAGAGGATGACTGTGCAAACGGTTTCATTCTTGACGGTTTCCCAAGAACAATACCTCAGGCAGAAGCTCTCGATAATATGGGTATCGTTATTGACAAGGTTGTTGATATCGAAGTTCCAGATGAGAAGATTACAGCTCGTCTTTCAGGCAGAAGAGTTTG
>JAZQUC010000133.1:0-3662 GCA_045631075.1 Candidatus Fimenecus sp.
ATTTCGGTAGCGGTGTTTTGTCATAATTTTTATTTTACTGTTAGTTTTTACACAACATTTCTTCAAAAACTTCTGTTGGTACTGGTTTTGAATAGTAATAACCTTGTAAATAGCAATTCTCAAATTGACGCAAGAACTCAACCTGTGAAAGAAGTTCAACACCTTCAACAACAACGTCTAAATCCATAGTATGTGCCATTTCGATTAACGCTTTCATAATAACATGGCTCTTGTCGCCTTCACCATCAAGGAATTTTAAATCAAGTTTAATAATATCCAATGGCATTTCTTTTAACATATTAAGTGATGAGTAACCACTACCGAAGTCATCCATAGCAATCCTGAAACCATCTGACTGAAGTTCACGAATTGTATCGAAAATTTTCCCTGAATCTTCGCTGCAAAGTGATTCTGTAATTTCAAGCTCAATATCTTGTGGCTCCAAGTCATACTTTTCAATCAACTCTCTGAACTGACCACGCAATTCACTACCATAGAAGTGGATTCGTGAAACATTAATAGAAATAGGAACAGTTTTTATCCCTTTTTTCTTTAATTCTGACTGGAAACGACAAGTTTCTTCCCAAACGAAGTGGTCAAGCGGGTCGATAAATCCGTTGCGTTCAAATATATTAATAAATACACCCGGTGACACAAGTCCCTTTTGAGGATGTTGCCAACGAACAAGCGTTTCACCACCGACAATTGATTCAGTAATCGAATCATATTTAGGCTGAACAACTATAAAGAACTGGCGTTCTGCCAAAGCTTGCTCCATCTCAGACTCAACTTCTTGTTCTAACTGAGCTTGTTTGCGTACGTTATCATCATAGAAATGGATATATTCCGTATATGTGTAGTTTTTGTTACGGGTCGCTTCTATTGCCCTGTCACACATAACGTTAACAGGCATTTCCTTATCTTCTGCCAAAAATACACCGTAAACTACTCGAACATCAATATCATCAAGGAATGTTTTAAAATTCTTAGGAAGTTCTATTTTTTCAAACTCAGATTTTGGAATACACATATAATAATTATCTATCATAAAACGAGCAAAAATTATGCGCTGATTTACATCTAATTTCTGCAACTGTGCACCAATTTCTTTTAACAACTGGTCACCTGCACTCATACCATAGTGCTCATTTACAACCTTAAAATTACAGATATTCATAGAGATAATATAAAAAAGTTCATTTGATTCTTTAATAAGTTTCCCTGCTTCTTCATAGAAATAAGAACGATTATAAAGACCTGTAATCTCATCTTCTCTTGCTTTTTTCTGTAATATTTCAAACTCTCTTCTTTGGATTTTTGCATCAGCTAATTTGTTTGTAAAAATTCCATAACCAATTATTGCAAATAACAAAATTAAAACTACAACAATCATCCATTTCCAGTTCTGGTAAAAAAAGTCAGAATTCTCAAGTGGATACGGTGACATAAGCAATTCACGTTTTACGATTTCGTTAATCTCGTCGTAAGTAATGTGGTGGATTGCTTTATTTATAATATCTATAAGCATCTGTTGTTCTTCTGATGCTACTAAACACACATTATTTCCGTGGTCAACCCCCGGAACAACCGTAAGTTTATCTGAAAACTCAGGTTTCTGCATTAAATAACTTGCACGGTGTGTATTTTGAATTACCACACCAACTTTTTTATCGGTAAGCGCTTCAAAGCAGGATTTAGCATCATCAAAATACTGAATCTCGTAGTCAGGATTTTCCTCAAGAAGCATTGGTTCTAAATATGCTAAATCCTTTGTTAAAGCAATAATATGGGATACATATTCATCTTCAACAAAAGCAACTTTACGCTTAACATATGAAATGGAAACGTTTGTAATAGAATTCGAAAGAATAGTATCTTCCAAATCACTCATATACTGTAAAGCATTTTGTGTATGTAAAAGAAGGTAACCATCATTCATAAAGTCCTTGTAGGTTCCCTGAGAGTAATTTTCAACATCTCCGCCTTCAAGAACAATATTGATACCGCTTTTCTGAGAGAGAAGTTTTATAACCTCTGCCCATATACCTTTGGTTTCGCCGTTTTCCACATAACAAGATGGATGTTGATCCTGAATAAGCTTAACCTTTATAGTTCCAAGGTTTTTAATGTATTTCAACTCTTCTTTTGTGTAAAGAGGCATACTGCTTATTGACTCGTGATTAAAATACTTTGCCCTCAAATTACCTTCAAAAGAAGGCTCGTCTAACATAATTTCGTGAAGAACGTCATCTATCTCATTAATTAAATTTTGATTTTTAAATTGTGTAATGCAATAAAATGGGTCAGTACCAGAAATATCAACTAATTTAAGCCCTGGAGTAGCATAACGGCTACCAACCACCATCATATCAATCCCGCCGTTACTAAGGGCAGCCTTCATCTCGTTTTCTTTATTAAAATAAACAGCCTCAAATGAAATTTCCGTTTCATTTGCATACTTTTCAAAGTCGGAAGCAGAATAACTTTCTTCAAGCAACCCTACTTTACTTCCTTGCATCGTTTCGTAGTCTTGGTAGAAATATTTGCTATCTGTTTTTGCGTAAAGAATAGATGTCTCATAACCGATAGGCATTGACGAATATAAAAATTCTGCCGCACGCTCATCGGTATAGTGAGCAGTACAAATTAAATCGATACTGCCATTGCGCAATTTTTCTAGCGAATCGTGCCAACTATCATCTTTGACATATTTATACTTCCAACCGGTGTATTCAGCGATTTTTTCAAGATATTCAACACCATATCCGTAATAGTGTCCGTCGCTTTCTTTAATAAACTGAGAGTTGCTGTCATAACCAACTCTTACCACCTTTTCTTCTGAAGCAAAGACGGTTTGCGGAACTATTAAAAAAGCAACCATCAAAGACAATAAAATACAACAAATTGATTTAACCGGTCTTAAAAATTTGCACATAATTTTCATATTTGAAGCCTCTTTTTTATTTTATATCAAATACAATTATATTATAACTTTTTTTATATAAAATTCAAGTAATTTTGAGTTTTTACACTTAAATTCGATATTTCAATTTAATTTTTTCTGATTTTATTCTAGTTTATTTAATAAAAAAACGCAACTAAACAGTTGCGTTTTTCTATATATTCAATTACTAATCAATTCTAAAACCTGATTTATATTTTTCTTACCGAAAGATACTTTGTCATCATTAATAACAAGGCACGGAACACTCATTACGTTGTATTTTTTTCGTAATTCATCAAAATGCTGAATGTCGTAAACTTCGGCACGGATATTTGGATTTAACGTTGCTATACGCTGACAAGCAATAACTAAATCAGGGCACATAGTACACGATAAAGTCACCAATATCTTCATATCTACAGTATTTTTTATTTCTTTAATTTCCTGAATAGTTTGTTCATCTGATTGTTGACCTGGTCCTGATGCATTATAAAGACTAATCACAAATGTTGTGAATTCGTGACCGGACGGAACACCATGAAACGCAATACCTGTATCACTACCATCTTCAAGAAAAACACGGACACATGGTGCTACATCTGATGAAGCATTTTTTTCAGCAACTATTACTGTAATTTTATCTGTAAGAGCTGAGATATTTTCGATTAAACTTTCTAACTCATTTGAAACAGGACGATTATCTAAATAAAGTTTCAAC
>JAZQUC010000134.1:0-9331 GCA_045631075.1 Candidatus Fimenecus sp.
TGCTGCTATCCTTGATACATATATATCCCAATTACAACACCTCCGTTATTCAGTAGCTTCATTGTCAGGCCTCCTTTCTAATGTGTATTCAATTTTTACATTTTCCTGTTCTTCGATAATTTCCATTAAAGTTTTAAAAAACAAATTGATATTCATTTGTTGCATACGATTTTCCTCCGTTTTTCGATTAAATCGAAACATTAAGGTAAAAAATTTATATCATTAAATGATACATTAAAACCTCTTGAATTAAAGAAGTCAAGTAATTTAACCACGTGGCGTAATTTAGGAGCATATTCGCCGCTTTCCCACTTATAAACGGAATCTTCAGATACCCCAACAGCTTTTGATACTTCTTTAACGCTGGCGTTTACATTTACTCTACAGGCTTTTAACGTTAATTTCATATTTTTTGCACCTCCTTTATACATATAATATCTCGATTTCCTCGAAATGTCAATAGTTTTTTTTATTTTTTTTTTAATTTTCTTAAAATTCGCATAAAAATTACTTATTTTTTTGAAGTTATTTCTGTAAATGCTTGACATTATTTCGATTTTATCCTATTATATATAAAAAAGGAGATGAACGATAAATGGCTCTTATTGAGAATAAAACAGTTTTTGCCAGAAATTTAAGGCATTATATTCAGTTGAATAACGTTCTAAAAATAGAAGTTGCAAGGGCTGCAAAAGTAAGTAGTGGAACAATTAGCGATTGGTTAAGTGAACGCAGTTATCCGAGAATGGATAAAATTCAGCGTCTTGCAGAATTTTTCGATATTGAAAAATCCGATTTAATCGAAGAACATTCTTTTGAAAATCGTTGCACTACAACTGAAATCGCGTTAAAACTCTACAATGAATTTACAGAGGACCCAAAGGCGTTTGAAATGTATTTCAATATAAAAAAATTATCTCCGGAAAGCAGGGAGATTGTAGAGGCACTTATAAAAAAATTAGGAGGGGAATGATTTGAAAGAAGTAAAAAGAGCTGCTGGCTACATTCGTGTATCAACCATTGAGCAATCTTTAAAAAATACGTCCGTAGAAACTCAGATTGCAGAAATTAAAGCCTATGCAAAACAGCATAATATGAAGTTAGAAGATATGTATATTGACCGTGGTATAACAGCCCGCAAAAGTCTTGAAAAGCGTATCGAGTTTATGCGTATGATGAAGGATGTTGAATCCGGCAAAATCAACCATATAATAGTATTGCGTTTGGATAGATTTTTCCGTAACGTGTATGACTACCACAGAATGATGAATGAATACTTGGAACCCCATAATTGCGACTGGTCTGCGGTAAAAGAACAATATACCACAGAAACAACAAATGGCAGACTTATGATAAATTTAAGGTTATCTATAGCTGAACAGGAGTGCGATACCGATAGCGACAGAATAAAAGATGTATTAGCGCATCGTGCAAGTCAAGGATTTGCTATAACGGGTGCAATGCCATTTGGATTAACTATTGTAGACCACCGTGTTGTTCCTGACCCTGAAAAACGACACATAATTCAAGATATGTTTAAGCAAATGACGCTGTGTTGTTCGGTCAGGCAAACTAATATGACAATAAATAATAAGTATGGGCTTAAAATATCATACGCCACCACGTTAAGATTATTAAAAAATCCTCTTTTTTGTGGTGAGTTTCGTGGAATGTTAGATTACTGCGAACCAACTGTCCCAAGGGAACAATTTTTAAAGGTGCAACAACTTATTAAAAAGAATGTTAAAACAAGAAAAAATAAAAACACCTACGTGTTTTCTGGGTTAGTAGTGTGCGCACATTGTGGTAATAAAATGGCTGGGAATAGATGCACTTCTAAAAAAGATGAAAAATGGGATTATAAATATTATAGATGCAATAAGGCATCGCAAAGTGGTATGTGTGAAAACACCAAATATGTTAATGAAAACTTCATTGAAGAATATTTACTTAAAAATGGCGAAAGATTATTAGCTGAATATATATATAAAGTAGAAGCAAAAGAAAAAAATACACCAAAGGCAAAAAGCAATAGAAAACAAATTGAAAAGAAAATGCAAAGATTAAATGATTTGTACGTTGACGGATTTATCGAGAAAGATAAATATAGGGAAGATTACGAAATGTTAAAGGCTCAAATTATCGACGAACCTACAGAGGAAAAAAAGGACCTTACTGCATTAAAAAAATTCTTAAATAGTGATATTAGGAATATTTATAAATCTCTCAACGATACTCAAAAACTTGCTGTATGGCGCAGCGTTATTAAGGAAATAAAGGTTGAGGGGGATAAAGAACCGATAGTGGATTTTGTTTAACCTCATTTCTACTAACACACCAATACCAGTAGGTGTTAGATAGTTAGTAGAAATAAATAAAACACCGAGAATGCTTGATTTCTCGGTGTTTTTTTATATTATTTTTTAGTGCAGTAGTTAAGTGAAATCCAACCGGCGCCGGATTTTAACTTACCCCAAGTGCCATTTTCTTCAACAATGGTATATGAACCTTTGTCCCTAATAACACCTACTACAGCGTAGTTCGTTCCCGGACCTTTACGGATATTTAATGCGTCTGCGGTCACTCTGACTATATAAGGTTTAAACTCTGCCTTTGCTGTTGAAAGATATTTTACATTAATAGGGCTGTTAATTGAGTTAGTGCCGTCCTCGCTTTTATCAATAACGGCTCTGTCACCTTCAACAGATTTTACAACCCATTTCTTTTTTGTTACCCAATCAGGAACATCCTTGCCTGTATAATACGTTGCATTAGCAGAAATTGAAACAACATCGTTAACGTTTATTTTAGTTGACGTTGCAGGTTTGCTTTCCGGTGCAGGCGTAGGAGACAGGTTAGAACCACTCATTGCAGCTTTTACTGCTTGTCTGAAGGTATTCATTGTATAACCCGTATTAAGCTGATTCCAGAGATGTTCAGGGTCGCCGTGGTTAGATGCTATGCCGCGTTGATGCCCTTCCTTATGGCTGATTATAACACCGTCTGCAAGAGGGTCGAGTTTATATTCCTTGCATAAGAACGCAAACAATTCAACTGCTGCGTCATAGGTTCTTTTGGTAACAGCTTGCGCTTCTGCAAGATTTGAACACGTAAAGGTAGAACCTCCAGTATATTTAATGCAAGCAGGTTCGCACATTTCAACACCGATATGTGTATCGTGCGCTTTGCCTTTTGTGCCTTTTCCGCTATGCCAGCCTCTATGATTCCAAGGCAAGCATTTGTAAATATCTCCTGTGTTGCCGTCAATGAAAGCGTGAACACAAGCCCTATCGTATGATTCTTTATTCCAATTTTTTACGAATACAGAAGCATTAGGCTGTGAGCAGCCTACACTATGAAGCATTAGCCCTTTAACAGTAATTTTAACACCTGCGGTGTAGCAAGGATTTTTAGTTAATATGCTTTCAATAATTTTCATTACTGCTCACCTTTCTTTTCAATAAACTGTTTGAATGCTTGGTGTAAGCCCGTTGAAGCAAGACCAGAGAAAAGACCGCCTAAAAGGATTTCGGGGGTCAACACCCAGCCACTATGCCATACGTTGATTAACACACCCAGCACCGCCACGATGAGCGGAATAAATCTGTTTATTTTGTCCGTGGGAATTATGTGCTTAATAACAAAACCAAAACATAAGCAAATACCCACCACAATAAGAACCAAGTAATCATTCAAAAAATCCATAGTATGTTCCTCCTTTTATTTTAACGCTAAAGCGTTATGATACAACTTTCCATTTGAATACTTCTTCTTTTATTTTATCCACAAAAGAATTTCCTTTTAACGCTTTGTACGCTTTATACATAAGTGAAAAGTTTTCAAATTCATATTGTCGAATCTCTCGCGTTTCGTAGTTTTTGTAATAGATGCGAAGCATATCGGAACGGAGTTGACATTTCTGCCCTTCAACAAGCCTTTTTATCCATATACTAAAGGCACTAATCGCACCAGCAATAACTCCAAGTCCGCTAATGATTTCAACAATTATCAGGAAGTAATTCATCGGCTACATTCCTTTCTTCCTCAATCTTTTTCGCTTCTTCTTCGGTGATTTCGTGCCAGTTATCAGGTGAATCGCCAACACCGAGCCAAACGTCTTTTTCTGCTATATCTGTGCCGTTTGTAAGTCGCATACCTTCTTCAGGTTTTAATACAATAGTTGTTATAGTTTCTTTTATCATAATAAAGTCCAACCTTTCTGTTGTGCGAATTGTTTTTTCACGTTAGGTATTTTTTCTAAATTAACATTCCCCAAAGTTATTGTGTGGGTTTCTGTTGGTTCTTGAAATCCCTTCAGACAACTTAAAATACTGTCAAGGCTTTCTTTGGTAAGTTTTGTACTCCATTGAAAATTCAAATCGTTTTTTCCGATAACACCCTCAAAGGTTACTTCTTCAAGCGCAGAACAATTAACAAACGGCTCCCAATAATCTGTATTTTCGTCAACACGTATTTTTGCAATTTTTTTCAATTTAGTACAATTTTTAAACGTGCTTGATAAATAGAAATCAACAGGCAACCCGATATCTTCAATTTCTTCCAACTCTACGCAATGATTAAATGTATAGTACAAACTCCCACCTTCATATGTTGCACGGGTTTTTTGGGAAAAATCAAAGTATGCGGCTTCAATTTTTTTTACCTTTGAATCCGAAAAGGTTAGAACAAGTGCTTCATTTGTCGTTGGACATATTTTGTATGGTGGCCTTATATACTCAAAACCCGATTGTGCGAATAATTTTGAAGTGTTTGAGCGCGTATTGTTATTAGTTAACAAGTCCCACAATTCACGTTCGCCTTGAGCCTGTCCTGCAATCTGCCCTTCGTCATAAACCGCTTCTATTCTTTCAGGTATATCATCAACCTTACTTAAATCTTTGTTATATATTGCATCAATCACCGCACCGTCAGTATCGGTCATAAGTGTAGTTGCTGGATATAAACTTGTTACACCGCTTACAGCGCCATCTGCATCAGGTGTATATTCTGTAGGTTCGATATATGACTCGTATTCAAGATAACCGTTTTCTGCCGTATATATTCTTAAATTTGTAACGGTTGCCGTTGTGTTGCCCGAAGCAGCAGCATCCCAACCATTAGTATATATATAAAAATCGGTAACTTCTTTATCAAGAACGAAATAATTCGGTTTTTTCGCTTCGGTCCAAGCCAATATTGCATTCCCATTAACCACAAACACAAGTCCGTCACCCTGTGCACTATATTCTATCTCATCATAACTTAACGCATATCTAATATTGGGTTTTAATACTGTTTTTACATTTGTGTTTGCGTGCGCAGAATATAACCCTTTCCAAGAATATGTGCTTGGGAAATCTAATAAATTTCCACCATACTTACGCACCTTAACCGCAGACAAATCCTCAACGCCGCTTACCTTAACACCCATTTCGTGTTCAACAGGTGATATATCACTTATGCAAAGCGCGTCAGTTCCAGTTGCAAAACCTTTTAATGCTTTCCACTCGGTATTTTTACCTGTTTCGTAAACCTCGTTTATCTTTTCGGGAATTTCGCCTGATTTTATTGCTTCCGTTGTTTTGGTTTTTTCTCTTATGCTATCGCAGGCGGCAACATAATCTTCCATTGGCATTACTGCGTTTTTACTCATTGTCCCACCTCCGAAACATCAGTAAACAGTTCGTTTTTTACGATTTCGGATATTTCATTTATCTGTTCGTCTGCGATTATATATTCGATTGCGCCTTCTTCAATCATTGTTTCTACCTGATTTATCAAGTCTTGCAACACATCAACATTTTTGTCATCCGATATATCATCATCACTACAAGCAGCTTCATTTACATTGATTGAAAAATCTGTTGTGGTTAATCTACCGTCCTCGGTCATAACCGATATATCGCAACTTACCAAGCCTTGTAATTCAAGCATCCAACCAGTTAGTGGTGCTGTTACAGTACCATCGTTATTTACAACGGCATCAAACCTTTTACTAAAACCGTCAGGTCTTTCAGCGTTAATTGTTGCCGTTAACGTGGAATCAATATTAATTTTTTCGCCATTATTTACAAAAGTTACCTTTAAAAAACGCGAACCGTAGTCGTTTTGCTTGGCTACGATTGCCTGAAATAAATTCGGTTTTGCAACTTCAAGATTTATTTCTTGTATAATTTTCGCCATAAGATTTCCTCCTTATTTCCATTTGCCGATAATATATAATGGCGCTGATACGGTAAATGCACCTGAACTTCTACTTGTTACGATTACAATTTCGGCTGTAGCTAAATTGGTACTGTGTCTACAAACTTGTGGTACCATACCATTTATTTGAACAGAAAAAGTACCCGATATTATTCTTTTCAAATAACCGCTTAAATCAATTGATACAATGGAACGCCACAAGTAGTCAGCTTGTTTTGTAAATTCCGGAAAATTCACGCTTCTTTCGGTAATCATTTCTATTTTCCCACTATTCCACTTGGTATATTCCCAGCCGTTTGTTATACCTTGCTCTATAACGTAATCTTTGCACATATTATCATCAATAAATTGTTTCCAAGCACTCCAAGTACCTGCGGTGCAACCCCGAGCAAGCAATGAACCATTTGTATGTTTTAGGAACAACTGTGCATCATATCCACCACCATTATCCCAATGGAAGTGTGTTATATATCCCTCGGAAGATGTTACATCTTTACCGTCAATAAACTTCGGCTTGCCTTCAGTCATAGAGTTAGAGGCTAAAAACATCTCAACACCACCGTAATTATCAGCGTCAAGGGGTATGTTAGCACTTGTAGGCCTCGTTCCTCTTTGGAATTTAACGCTTTTAACTTTTGTTGGCCACGCAACATCAAGCAAGTTTCCACTTTCAGCAACCTTACCCATTGCAATACCATTGCCGTCCTTATAAAAGTCCATTGTTACGGCTACAGTAGGCAATACTGCTGTTTTTGTTACCGTGGTATATGAGTCAGTTAATGTTAAAGTTCCTGTAAAAGTTTGGTCTGTTGATACATTTGTAAATGTAATAGGATTATCAGTATTATCAAATATATATGCGTCCGGAGTAATCGTTTCCGTTTTGCCATTCAGCGTTACCTTAATGGTTTTGCTGTTCTTATTATTTACAGCAGCAAAGCCACCTTTTACGATTGCTTTTACTGTAGTACCATCTGTTTGCCTTGCAAGTGAAAATGACGTTATATATGGGATAGAATAGGCATAAACTGTAATCGAACTTGAATCAACGGTAACGGATTTACCGCGACTATCTGTAACGGTCACTTTTGCTTTTTTATCGCCTTTTGATAAAACTGACGTTGTAAAACTTTGCGCAGTATATGTCTTTCCGTCTATAACCGTAGAATAACTTTTTATTGACGCACCATATAAATTTGTAGTTGGTGCTGTTATATTTACTGTTGCTGAAGATTTATTTTCTGCATAAGCACCATTTAATAAGTTAACACCCGTTAAAGCAACACTACCAGTAGGCGTATATGAAGGTACGTTCAAATCAAAGGCATTTGTGGTTGTACCTATGTGTGTTCCACTTGAAGTGTAGGTATAACAAGTTATTGTGCATTTTGTACTATTGGCATTAGGAAACTGTGCGCCTAATGATGCAGGCGGTGCGAAATTAACATTTATTGCGCCTTGGCTTGTGAAATTAGAACCAATATTAAGTCCACTTGTTTGACCGGAAAGGTTGCCAACAGAATAGGTTAATTTATGCTTAAAACTTGGGTCAGCAGGATATAAACCTATTGTTATATTACTGCCAAGAGTGACGCCTTCAGCAGAAAATTCAGGCGTTGTTGCTCTTGCAATAGTAGGCAAATCCCAAGAGCTTTTACCGGTGGAGTTATAACTACCGTAATAATAGAAGGCACCGCCACACTCGGCACTAAACGAACCTTTACCAGTAGATGTTGAGTGTTTTATAACGCTTGTGCCACTAAAAGCAACTGTTTCATTACCTGTAGCAACTTTAGTTGTATCTGTTTGAGCAACGCCATTTACTGTTACATATTTTTCTTTAACATAGGTCCAATATTCTAAAGTTTTGCCGCCGGCACCCTTAACAGACCATTTAATCGTTGATGTGCAATCCACAATGCTCTGCGAAACAAGTTCCCACGAAAAGACGTAATGGTCGGTATATCCAGAGTCACTATAGCCCGTTGTATTAAATGAGCCACTTCTTACTTCTGCCATTTAAACACCCCCTTATGTTAATTTTGTAAATGATAAGTTTCCTGATGCTCTCGGAATGAAACCGAAATCTTGAAACCTTATTTTACCTTCAGTTAAATTTTCAATTTCAAAACTGTTGTTTGTAAAACACGCAATTTTTTCTTCGCCTTTTTCCGTTTTTTTATAAAAAGCAATTTGGTCATTTTCGAGTTTAAGGGTTATTGCGCTATTGCCTTTACCAAAGGTCATTGTGCCATTGCCGAAACGGATATAATCGGTTAATTTTGTGGGATTTTCTGCATCGAAACTCTCAACAGCAATTCTTTCAGCATTTAATGTACCCGTAGTTATAAAATCAGCAACTATCTGTCCGTCAGCCGTTATCGCTGTTTTATATGACCCATTGTAAGCGTTGCCGGCAGCGTTACGCGAATACCCTAAACCTTCCTTATTCCAACGCCATACTTTTGTTGCAAGGTTTATATCCTCAATATCTAATATAAGTATTTCGTCAGGCTTGCCGTCATTATTGGTATCGTGCATCACAACATAACCACCGGTATTACCGGTAATAGAATTTGTTGCGTCTAAAATAGATTGCTGCAGCGTGGAATAAACACGCTCAATTTTCTTGCCAACCGATTCAAAATTCGTTGAAAATTCGCTCGTTGTTGTGCTTGTGCCCTTACAATCAATGGTAGCATTACAACCACCACCTATCTTTATCGTTTGACTCATTATAAGCACGTTATGAGGCACATTATCCTTATCAATGGCTTGCACTATATCTCCGGCTTGAATAGCAGGATTTCCACGCCATTTCACCTGACAAGGAGTGTATGTTAAGTTATGTATTTCGTTAAAAATATCATCAGCCATTTCGTCTGTGATATATGGATTTTCAAAGTTAATATTAGTTCCGTTTGAACCGGCACTTCTGACGATTGCATTTTCCTGTGTTCCGGTTGAAATGGAAGTAATCATAATGGGTTTATCTGTGGTACGCTTAAAGCCACTCATATATTGCATATTTCTGTCAATGGTGTACGCAATTTCTGCGTATTTTGCAATTTCAAGCTCACCCAATCTATCAAACCTTGCAAAGCCACCTATACAACCTGCAACATAA
>JAZQUC010000135.1:0-14215 GCA_045631075.1 Candidatus Fimenecus sp.
TATCGGCTGAAGCAGAAGCTGTCGAAAGAATCCGAAACATTGGGAACGATTCAGAAAGAAACCGAAAGAAAGTCTGAAGCTGAAGCAGAAGTACCGCATCTTTTATCAGGGTAGGGGAAAGGCTGTTGTATAATTTGTACAACAGCCTTAAAGAGAAGAAAAAACATGAAAAAGTTGAAAGCTATTTAATATTATTAACAAGTTTATAATATCCCCAATATAAAGAAGAATTATTTTTCTTTGCTTCTTCAAGTTCTTTAACAAATTTTTTCATATCTGTTATGGGGAAATGTGAATTGTTTAATTCCCATGTAATATCATTTGCTGAAGTTAATTCAGTTCTTAATTTGTTCCAGAATTCATCTTTCCATTTAACATCATCAACCCAATAACGAGGGCAAAGTTTAGCTGTGACATCATAATGTCTTATAACATTTTGCATAGGAATATTATATTTCTGCATTAACTTTTTTGTTAAATCAATCGCATTTTCAATTGTTTTTGCTGTTGGATAAATAGAACCATTTTTAAGATTATCACAAAGTTCAATACCAATACTATTTGTATTTCGACAATGTTTGTGTATATAAATCTTTGCACCACAATGCCATGCAATATAATCATCAGGAACAGTTTGTGTAACTGAATCATTATCAACAAAATAATGAGCTGAGGATTCTACAACATTATTTGTAAAATAATTTGCATTTGATTCATCTGAATCACCATCATTTGCAGTATAATGAATAACTATGTATTCAATTTTGTTTCGTTTACTACCATAGTTATTTTTGTTTATAAGTTTTGTTTTAAATGTGTACATTATTGGTCACCTTCTTCAGGCCATCCAGCTGTTGGATGATAACTGTCAATAGTTAAAAATAATCTTTCATGGTCACGTTTTGTTGCAAATATATTTTCAACCATATTATTAATTAATTCATTTGATATAGTACCATTAACAAGATTTATTTTATTAAATTTTGTGAAATTAATAGTACACTTTTTTGCTTCAATCCTAATATATTTACTAACAAAACCCTTGAATAAAGGTACACATTGAGTCTGTTCATCATCAATAAAAAATTTAGATACCGAATTTAAATCATCATGTGTAACATTAGCTTCAAAATCAACATAACCTGTAATTTTAACTTTTAAAATTGCTAATTCATCCTCAACTCTTATTGTATGTGAATCAAAATCAGTATATTGAGCACCATTACTACATGTTGTATAAAAATAAACATCTTCAACAGGTTCTTCTTTAAAGTAAGCTTCTTTTATAGTACTCGGTTTAATAAGTGCCATACTTTAACCCCCTATCAAACGGAAAGAATTATTTTTAGGTATTTTAATTGTTTTTACTTCATTAAAATGAATATCTGTTAATACTTCATTAGGCTTCAAAACAAATCTGTTACCACCTAAAACAACACTCATATCAGAATCACCATCATTAGATAAAAGATTGATGTATGAAACAGTATAAAGATATTCAGCATCAGTATTTGTTTCAATTGCGAACTTTGTACAAGGTATAGGTGCAATAAGGCTTATGTTATGATTCATATTACTTATATCAGAACGCATATTGATAACATTATTCATGATAGTTGTAATATAATCTTTTGTTGTTGTTCCTTTTTTAGCTATATCTGAAACATTATCTTTTAGAAGTTCTAATATATTTTTTAAATTTCCTGTTGCATCAACCTGACCTGAAAATTCAACTTCTGCAAAATCCTGTCCTATATCAGACATGGCTAAAACTAAAGGATTAAATTCAGATGTGAATGAAGTGATAATTATATTTGTGTCCTTTATTGAAGGATTATAAATATATACTTCATCATGTCCGTATGCATCAACATATAACTTTGTAGTGCCTGAAGGAATCTTCATGTCAAAGAAATCTTCTGTCGGCATCATAGATACACCCAGATATAAAGGTGTAGCACCACCATTCGTAATTTTATAATAGTTAGGTCTTGCACCCATAAAAGATATAGTCGCTGTTGATTCTGCTTTTATGGTGTATTTATCTTTTGATAAATTAGATATATAATCTTTATTTATAGACAATGTTTTCACTCCTTACACAATACTTATATCAAGACTTTTTGTAATGAATACTACAAAAAGAACTATTAATAAAGTCATTATGATAAATTTAAAAATGTTAAATATAATTAACTGTGTTTTTCCTTTTATGTCATACCATGCATAATCATCCATTGAAGGTATATCTGAATTAACTTCTGTAAGATAATTTTCATCTGTATAATTTAATGGATTAATACTACTGTTTATATTGTGACTTTCACGTACTTCATAATGAAGATGTGGGCCTGTTGACCTTCCTGTTGAACCACTTAAACCGATAACATCATTTACATTAACTGTATCGCCAACCTGAAGGTATTTAAGATTCAAATGTGCATAATAATGAAGTTTACCTGTTCCGTCTTTTATAACAACATAGTTTCCGAATCCGTCTTTTTCAAATTCAGACCTTGTAACAGTTCCTTTTACATTTGATTTAACTTCAGTATTTAAAGGTAAAGCATAATCAATACCATTATGTGTACTTACTTCATTAGTAAAAGGGTCTGTTCTTGTTCCATAATTTGAATTTACTTTATATTCATAAAAATTCATTTAAAGCACCTCGATTCCCAAAGCTTTTAAAATAAAGAATATTGCTATAACGGAAAATAATAAAATAGCTAAATATTTTATAATTGTTCCGATAATATTTAAATCTGTGGAATCTGAATCAATATCCTGTAAACCAACCCCTGTATAACTTTCTTTGTGTGTCGAATTGTTTAAGTTATATTGATTCAGATTATATGTATTAATATGATTCATTAACTTATTTGCATAGGTAGTTGAATTTCCAGCATAACCACCATCTTGTAAAGCCTGTGCATAGTCTGAAACAGATGTTGCATTTTGATATAGGTTTTTATATCTGTCAAGCTGTAAAATCTCTGCATGGTCAATAATACTGTCATACTGACTATTATATTTTTCCATGCTGTAAGACCTTCACTATTTCTTACATAAATTTTTTCATCATCTTTACTGAATGATTTAACACCGAAAAGGTTATTTCCTTTATATGCTAAATAAGATAAACCACCTTCATATTTTCCACTTGATTCTTCTATTATTTGAGCTAAAGTGATACTTGACGGAACACCTGTCAAACGTTCTGTTTCTTTAGCCCCTTGAATCATTTCATTTGTAAGTTGTACCGCCATGTATTCACCTTATTAATAAAGCTTTGTTCCGTCTTTACTCCAAGTACCAGAAGCAGAATCAAAAGAAGCACCGATTGATTTTCCAAGTTCCTGATTTTTCTGTGCAAGTTCCTTCTTTTCAGAATCAGAAGCACTATGCCATGCTTCAGAATTTGCTTTCATTTGTGAAATAACATCTGAACTATTTGAAGAACCAGAAGAACCAGAAGAACCAGAAGAACTTGATGTTTTGCTTGAAGTCTTTTTTGAAGTTGAAGCACTTGATTCTTTCACACCGACATTTGTAAGTTCTGCTGTACTTGTATTTGTCTTATTCTTAACAGGAACATCATACAAAGAACTTCCATTCTGTGACCATGTTCCTGTACCAGAATCAAATTCAGCACCTAACAAGTTACCAAGTGCAACATTTTCATTATGAAGTCTTTCTTTTTCTTCATCTGAAGCATTATGCCATGCTTCAGAATTTGCAGACATCTGTTTTATTATTGCTTCTTTTTTTCTTTGTTCTTCAAGGTAAGAATCAGTTGTTAAACCAACAGAATAATTTTTATTTGATTGAACAACAGGTTCATATTCTTCTTTATTCTGTGCAAAGGCATCATTTATCATCTGTGATACATCTGACATTGTTTCATTATAAAATTCTTCATTTATATCACTTGTTTCTGTTCTTAACTGTTCAACAACATCATCATAGCTAACTGATTCAGACATTTCAGGATAACCATCATAACCCGTAGGAACATATGCATAAGTTGAAGCATATTCTGTGTCCTGTGATTTAGATTTATCTGTAAATAACTTATATAAAGCAAAAGCACCAACACCACAAATTGCAATAGTTAATACTTTATTCTTTTTTGTAAAGTCTTTTACATTTTCAAAACCTTCTTCAAAGGTATCACCGATTTTTTCAAAATCTATCATTACGTAACCCCCATTGAATGAATAGCATCAAAGAAGGCATCTGATTCAAAATCAGTCGATTCAACATAATTTCCATCACCAACAAAACCAAATTTTTCAATAGGCTGTGTTTTTACATCTTCAAAAGTCGGTTTCTGTGAAGGTGCTGAAACATCTGTAAATAAAAGTACAGGTATGCTGTCAAGTCTTTCTGCTGAACCTATACAAAGTCTGAAATCAGGAATTAAAGCTGTTCTGGGCATACAATTGAAAGCATGACGATTAAACATGTTTTTATATTCCATATTCATTTATAACACCTTCTTACCTTCCCTGAAGTGTTTTAATCGCTGAAGTACCACTTGAAGCAATAGCTTTAATAATGTTTACACTTTCATCACCATTACGCAGTACCAGATATACAAAAATAAGAATACCGATACCACTAATCCATTCGCTAATATGGTTCATATTAAAACCTCCTTAAGTATAAATTTTTCCGTTCTGGACATCTCCAGAAAGTTTATTGTTATTATTGGATTTAACTGTTTCATTACCGATTTTAAATTTATTTATAAGTGATACAGCTTTATCTGAATTAATAATTAACTGACTTGTTAATACTAAAATTAAAAATTTACTTAAAAACTTTTCACCAAATAAAGCTGATATTAAAACACTCATAAATAAAAAAGTGATAATAAAACCAAATGAATTATAAAAATCTTTTAGTTTATTCATCTTTTAAAAGTGAAGGGAATAATGTAATAAGCCATGTACTGATATATTTTCCACCGAAAAATTCAGATAAAACAACCCATGCACAAAGGCAACCTAAACCCAGATAAAAAATCTGCTTTGTTTGTTTATCCATTAATTCCCATCCCCTTTACTAAAAAATAAATATATCCAAACAATAACAATTAAAAATATAAGTAATAAATTATTACTATCTTTTTCAACAGCTTTATCTGTTGCATTTCCTACTGTTGAAATAATTTTTTTCGCTGTGTCAAGTTTGCTCACAATTAATCACCTGACTTCAGAAGTGTATTAATCACATTCTTTAAGCTGTTAAGTGCATCTGTATTTTCTTTTACTATCTTTGTATTATGAACCATCATATATACACACATAGCAATAGGAAAACCTATATTTGAAATCAAATTAACTACTTCTGTATAATCCATTACTTAAGCACCCCTAACACAACAACAATAACCAGAAGTGCAATTACACCAAGAAAAATATTATTCTTCTGCTTAGGATTAACCTTTGCTTTTACACTTGCTTTTTCGTTTTCTGCAAGTGCCTTTTTGTCATCTGCTTCAGGAATTGTATTTGTTCTTGTATTAGTAAAACCCTGATTCGGATAAAGGTCATTAAAATAGAAATCCATTGTTTTAACTCCTTTCTATATTTCAAGACAATTAAGGGAAAATTCCCTTAACGAAGTCTTGAAAGGTTTTCCTGAATGGTAGTTACCTTACAACCTTCAGAAGTTGTAAAACGTACCCAGAACTCAGAAAGACGTTCTGTATCGATAAAGTCACGTGAACCACCATAACCAGAGAAGCCCGCATAACCTGACATATCGAACACATACATACCCTTAGGAAATTCAAAACCGAAGTCGGATGTATTCTTGAAACGAAGCATCTTTGCATCAATGGAAATAGGTGTATCTGCTGTGTTATAAATAAGTTCAATATTAGTATCAAGGTCAATTCCGTTACCTTCATCATCTGTTACGAAGAATACAAGCTTACGATAAATAGTACCAACATCAAGCTTAATTACATGTTCACCGCTTCCGCTAATTGTTTCTGTTCTGCTCTTTGTAAGCTTGATAACAGAAAGGTCAGGGAATGCATCTGTGTAATTAGGAATAGTCCATGTCTGAAGCATAGGTGTAATCTTACAAGAAACAAATGCTGAACCTGTAACAATCTTTGTACAATCTGTTGCAAGGTCAACAGAAAGAGTTACCTGTGTCGATTCATTCTGAAGAAGAATAAGAGAAGAAGCATCTCTCTGGTTAAGTGTGTTTTCAAGTTCAATCATGAAGGAATAACAACCATTCGCATCAGTTCCTGAAGTTGCAAGCTTCTTTGTTTCATTCATACGAACCATGTTAAGAAGGTACAAGTCACGACCATTGATAACGAAAGGCTCAAAACCATTATTAAGGGAAAGTGAAATTCGTCTGATAATTTCATAAGGCTTAAGTTCGCTTGTAAATGTCTTACTTACTGCATTATCAAGCTTTACATCAACCTTAACGAATGTCTTACCGAGAAGACGTGCTTTAGGATAATTAAACTGCACCGATTCTCCAAGATTAGTAAGTGTCTTTGAAGGAAGCATGTGCAAATTCTGTCTTGTAGCTGCTGCAAAGTTCTGTGCTCTCTGTGCAGCCGAAATCTGTTTTACATCTGCCATTTTTAAAAACTCCTTTTAATTTAAAAATTTTTTGTTTTATTTTTGTTTTATTTTTTGGTTAGTTATTTTTTTTATGCTTCTGCAACCATATCAGAAACAACAGGTACATTTACCTTTGTAAAGATTTTCTTAATCATATAAATGAAAAGAATTGTAATGAAAGTCTGAACAAAAGTATTAATCCACCAAGAAGGTGAAGCAAGATTAATTCCCATAAATGAAAACCCCCTTTCTAAAATTTTTCTTATACAGCCTGTATAAGTTCGGAAACACCTGGAATAGGATATTTAACACTAATAACCTTTGCACCATTTATGAAAATCACAAAAAGCATAAACAAAGCAATAGCATTAACTAAACCCACACCAAGAAATTTTGATGTATCCATTCAGAACACCCCTTTCTTAAAGTTTTAATTTTGCCTGAACACAATTAGTTGAACCAATTGTTGCATATTGAAATATATATTTCGGCAATAACTTCCAGAAATCTTCACAACCTGTTGAATCAACAAGTTTTTTTCTGTCCTGTGGTAAAGGCGTATTAAATATAAAAAAGTGTTGTGAATTTGCAATACATGTTGTCGGTATATCCATAGGTCTTTGAGTACAACACCATACAACAGCATTTATAAATCTTCCTCTTGTATATAACTTTTTCAAGCTGAAAGGGTATCTCTGGGGACTATCTGCAACAGACATCATTTCATCAACCCATAAAATACAATCACCTTTTTTATAAACCCATTCACCAAGTTCATTATAAAAATCAGAGTTCATTTCTTCAGGAACAGGTGCATATATTACACGATTTTTTGTTACTGAAGGAAGTTCTTCCAAACGTTCAATAATTTGTACTTCTTCATTTTTTAAACTGTACCAGACAGGTTTTCCTTCCTTCAGTTTTTGCAGACATTCCAACTTAGTATCAAGTTTAATAACCATTGAAGGAACATTTGCAAGGTACACTTCACAAAGTATTGTCTTTCCTGAACCTGTACCACCACAAACAAAAACATGTTCATCCATACCGATATTAATCTGCATTTACATCAGTTCCTTTTATGTATGCAATCTGTTCTTCAATTTCACGAATAAAATTTAAAATCTTTTCTTCTTCAATTTCATTACTGTATAGGTGAAATTGATTCAAAAATGGTTTTACCATCATTTGAAGGTGTAACGGCATCTTTTCGAGATACTTTGTTATTACTATCTGTACCCTTTGAAACATTGTTATTTCCTGATTCTGTTCCATTTACTTTTTTAACTCCTTTTTTAGTTTTATTATTCTGAAGTGTAATTATTAAACGTGGTGCAAAAATCATCAGACATGCAGAAATAAGTGCAAAAGCATCTGCATGTTCGCCTAATCCTTTTAAACTTTCAGATTTTGCAATAATATTTGATAAAGGCTTTGCAATCTGTTCTGCTTCAGGTTCTGTTATCAACCAATGTGACATACCTTCACGTGAAGCAACCATTGAAGAAACAGCAACAATAAATGCAGAAATCTGTTTTGTATCAAAAGAATTATTTTCTTCTTCCTTTTTCGCTCTTTTTGTATATGTTCGTTTAGGTTTTATTTCCTGTGGTTCAGGAATGTTTACTTCAGGTAAATCTGTTAAAACAGAAACTTTGCTAACCTTTTTAGCTTTGACTGTTTTGGTACTTCCTGTTCCTGTTCCTGTTCCAGAACTTCCGCTTCCTGTTCCTGTGGAAGTGGTACTGTTATTTCCTGTGTCTGACTTTCGTTCTGTGGTTTTTCCTTCAAGCTGTTTAGAATCGCTGTTTGTGATTCCATTAACTTTTTCACCCATGATGGTTCTTCCTCTCTTTCATGTTCTTCAGCTTCTTCTGAAGCTGTTTCAGGTTCTTCAAATTCTTCTTCAATTTCTTCAACTTCTTCAGCTTCTTCAATTTTGTTTTCTTCCATTGTTTCAACTCCTTATTTTTTCTTCTTTTTAACTTTATATTTAGTTCCAATTAACCACCAAGCATCATTATCTTTAGCTGTAAAAATTCCACCTTTAGAATATTGTGTTATAGATTTACCTTTTTTAGATTTCTTTTTATGTGCATAACCGAAACTTTTCTTTAATATATTTGCCATTTTTAAAAACCTACTTTTTAAATTTTCTAAAATTATTTTAATATAATAATTTTCAAAATGTAAGTGAACATGTGATACTAAAAATAAAAAGTCACACTAAACGTGTGACTTAATTGTTATTCCTCTTGCAATTTTAGGTGTAATTGAAATATAATTCTTTTCCATTAACTGAATTAAATATCTGTGTATCATGTTGGGACTTTGTAAATATACACCTTTTTGTATTTCTCTGATTGAAGGTGAATAACCATGTAGAATATAATATTTACAAATAAATTCAAAAATATCTTTTTCACGTTTTGTCAATTCTTTATTTTTCAAAAAAATAACACCTCACATTATAGGATTGAATATGTTTCTGTTTTCATCCCTTAAAGGTTCAAGATTCGGAGATAAATCAAAGTGTTCAAAGGCTTCATAACTTTCAATAAAATGTGCCTGTGTTGAATTATTGTTATAATCCATGATTCTTTTTTGCTGATTCAGGATATATAATTTTTTATCACGTACTTCATAATAATTGAAATCAAGATTTTTATTCTGCATGTATCTGATACTACGTAACATTTCTTTTTGATTTTCAACAACAATATAACTTTCTTTTTGTTCTGCAAAAGTGTTATATAAATTAACAATAAATCTTCTATCAAATGTTTTTTGAGTATCTTTTGAAACACCTTTAAATTTTATATTTTCTTTGAAATATGTTTTCTTTGATACACTTTCATAATAAACTTTAGGCTGAATAAAAATACCTTCTGTTAATAATCCTTCAACATCAAGTAAACCCAGCTTTGTAGGATGAAGCATTTCTTCAGGTAGTTTCATATTTGATACAATTGAATCTGTATCACAATAATAAATTTCTGCACCCATTTCTTCCAATACTTCAAAAGCATTTAAAAGTGATAAACGTGCATAACTTGTTACATAAGAAGCAATTTGAACTTGTACAGTTTCAGAAATAACAATATTTTCAACTTCAATGCATCCAAGTTCTTCATCAATTGAAATTATTTTATCTTCATATTTTGATATTTTTTCAATTGGTGCAAGTGCTGACCTTTCACGTATTAATGCTGTCCATCCGTATGCTGTATTCATTAATAACTTTGATAAAGTATATAAAGCTTTGTTATTATCGTTTTTCGCCTGTTCTTTAATTTTTGATAATATTGAAATTAAATTTTTAAATACTTTAAATGTAGTGCAAAAATGAATCTGTTCAAGGTATTCAATTACTTCAACATTATATTTTTCAATAGCATGTGCAAGTTCGTTATATGTCCATGTTCCCACAACATAACCACAAGGAAAAATCAATTTCCCTTTTTTAATTGGTAAAGGTGGTATTTTACATTCAGGTATAAAAATTTTTGCTTTTATAAATCCTAATCCTTTTTTGTGCCTTTGCCATACTTTAAAATTAAAAGCAATTGTTTCAGCATCTGTATAAAATTCAGGTGCACCAATAGGAAAATCATTGTCAATCATTTGTGAAGGGTACAAAGAATTGAAGTCCATGTGATACCCGACAATTTTATTATTATCAGGCTTTAGATGTGTTTTAAAAACTTCAGTTCTACCACCACAATATGAAGCACGTATTTTTGTTTCAATATCTTTATATGATACAGGTGAATCAGAATAATTTGCATGTATTTCTTTGTCACTCGACCACCATTTATTTTTAGTCAACATTTCAAAATCAGTTTTATTCATTCCTTCAGATTTAAAAGGAATACCTTTAAAACCATTTTTAAATATCTTCTTTGACATTGAAGCTGTGGTCATACATTTACTTAAATCTTCAAATGATAAACCTGAAACATCACATAATTTTTCAATTACTTCATAAAGTGAAATAACATCATATCCTAAATATTTTAAATATAGTTCATCATCAACATTACACCTGTCAAGAAAATCAACAATATCAGTATATTCATCAGGATATGTTTTCTGTACTTCTTCCCAAAGGTCAAGTTTTCCATTTTCAATGTCAAAAGCTTCAGACAATGATTTTAATGACATAGGAAGAAGTTTAAAAGAATCATGTAACGTGTATTTTTTACATGCAACAATCACATACTTACCATTAATTAACCTTGTATTTGACCACTTCACATTTTTTCGGTTTAATACAGAAGGTATTTTTCGTAAATCAAATTCAAGGTTATGAATATAAATTTCTAATGCAAAACCTTTTTTATACCATTCGTTTATTTTAGGTTCTATATCTTCAAATGTATATCCGTATGTGACAGCTTCACCATCATAAATGGCAATACGTTTCAAATCACCTTTTAAACCATTATAAGTTTCAGTATCTAAAGTAATTAACTTTTTAGGTTTTTTTCTTGCCATTTAATAACACCCTTTTAACCGAATATTTGTTTATGAATTTCAGGAAGGTTTTCATGTGCGTATGTTTCAAACTTTGCATAATAGTCTTGCACATGTTCAGGCTTTGCACGTGTCATAACAGACAGCATCATGTTTGCATAACCTCTGACAGTAAATTTATCACTTGTTAAGAAATGTCCATCTTCAGCAACAGCACCTTTGTTATAACCTTTTTTAAAGCTATCACGTGCAGAACTTTTTAATTTTTCTCTATCCGAAGAAGTTTGTATTTTTGCAACACCGAGAAAATATTTATCCCCTCTGGGAGATTTTCCGCTTTTTGCATATTGGTATTCTTCGTGAATACGTGCTATCATTTCATTAGTAGGAAGGTCATTAAATTCCGCTAAAGCTAAATCATAATGTGATTCACCTGTAACATCTGACCAGAGTACCGAAAGGCTTTCTTTTGCTTTATATACAGTTCTATCACCTTTGAAAATAGCATCTTCAACATATTTATATGATTTACCTTTATATTTATTAGCAATATGTTCAGGCAATCCACCCTGAATCATTTTTTCTTTTTTTGTTTGTTGCAAGGTTCTTTCACGTTCCCTACGTTTTTGAAGCCTTGCAAACTCTTTTAATACATCAGGTGAAAGGTCTTGAAGCTTTGAACCTTTATATTCCTTACCTTTATATTTATAGGTTTCTGTCAGGTTATTCTTCCTGATAAAGTTTCGGTTTGCTTCACGTCTTGCATGTTTTCTTTCAAGTGCTGAAAGCTGACTTGATACCTTTTTAACTTCCTTTTCAGGAAGTTTTTTTATTTCCTTTTTTGTATAACCTTTTTCCTGTAATTTCTGATGAACCTTCTGTTTCTGATTCTTCATCTTTTGTCTTTTTTTAGTCATATATACACCACCTTATAAGAACAGAAGCCTGTTACCAAATATGATAACAGGCTTTTTTGAATTAGATATTACAGGTCTATAAACTTAATTCCGAATGTATCTACATTAAATTTTTCAGCCTTATAAGGATAAATTGTAAAACCAACCTTACCTTCATTAATTGAAGCAATAGCATCATTATCAGAAAGAATTTCCTTTACTGTATCAAGTAAATGTGAAGGTGCATTAACTAAAGCATTATCAATAGCAAATACAGGTGCTTCACCATACTTTGATTTACTATTAATAAAAATCGCTCTTAAAGTGTAATGTGCTTTTTCACCATTCGCATTGTAAAGGTCTGCAAGTGAAGTGTATTCAAGACCTTCTGTATTAAAATCGAATTTCTTTCCCTTGTTAAATCTGTTTGCAAAACTCATAATAATTACTCCTTTTCAACTTTTAATGTGTTAATATAGTTTGTTAAATCTTCAGGAAGTATCACAATTTTTGTTCCTACTTTATAATGAACAATCTGCTTTAACTTACACATATTCCTTACAGTTCGTTCAGATACACTCAATATCATAGCAACATGTTTTGTTGACATTCCTTCACTTAAATTTACCATAGCATGACCGCCTTTTTCCGTTGATGTACCTATTATAGCATGTTTACCATAATGTGTACAATTATGTGCATTTATTCCGCACTTTACATCATCCGCAATTTTAATCACCTTCTTTCTGTGTATCGACAGCCTGTGTACAGGCTGTTTCGTATTAGTTTTCAAATACTCATCAGGATACTTTTATTTTAATATAATGTTTTGAAATTTAAAATACTGAACAGTAATTAAATTTCCTCAATTTCAAGTTCCCATTCTGTACCCGATATATCTGTATATTCCCAATCGTGAGAATCACAATAATCAAAAGCTGAATCATAGGAAGCAAAAGTTTTTACAGGCTTCTTAACGTGTCCCTGTGGGGAAGTTCTAAACACTTGATACATCTGAATCACTCCTTTAAAAAGCTAATAAAATTAAAACTGTTTCAACCCAAAGAAAAAAACTAATAATAATTGCTAAAGGTATTTGTTTTAAAATCATGGTTATAAATTCTTTTCTGTTAAACATACAGCTAACTTCCTTTCATACTTCTTAATAATTTCATCAATATCTGTGGATAAATTGTTTAACATGTAGACAACTGAAGGAACATGTCCTTTTAAAATTAGTTCCTTATCTGATTCAATCATATCTTTGTATTCGTGTAGTTCTTCCAAAATGTTTTGTAGTTCTTTCATTTATTTACTTCCTTTCTTATTCAATAGCTGAATCAATATAATCTGAAGCTTCTTCCAGAGACTGTACACAATCTTCTAAAGCTGATACAGATTCTTCAGCTTTACAATACCTTTCAGAGCCTTCAAGGTTTTCAGGAATGTTATCAAGTGCTTCTTGTTCTTCATCAAGAAGTTCCTGTATTTCATCCCTTAAATCCTGAATCCTTTCCTGTAATACTGTTAAAGCCTTTCTTCTGATGTTATTCATGTTTAACCTTCCTTTCTGGAAGGGGATTTTTTAAAATCCCCTTTATTAGTCATCATAATCCATTTCAACATCAACTAAAGTATAGGAACAATCATTTATAATCTGATAACAAATATTTTCTAAAGCTTCTTTAATACTTCCATGTATTTCTTCAAGTCTTATCATGTTTGAATGTTGAAATATATCAACCGCTATTTCCATAACACTAAAAGACAATGCACACTTGCTAAACATATTACAATATTGTTCGTTTGTTCCTCTGGTGTAATAATCGTTTTCGATACACATGTTTCTTACTTTGCCTGTGTCAATAATTCTTGTTTCAACGAGTTTCATAATTCATTTCCTTTCTTTCGGTGGGAATTATTTCCTTCACCTTACATTTAATATTATATACTTGTTTTTCCGCAAATGCAATAGGTTTTCCGCACTTTCGTAATTTTGCACAATAATGATTGTGCAATTTATACAAATGAATAACTTTTCTATTCTTTTCTATTCTTCCCCTTCCCTATTCAAATGCTTCTTCAGGCTTCTTCGATACTTCTGCTTCAGCTTCAGGCTTTCTTTCGGTTTCTTCCTGAATCCTTCCCAATGTTTCGGATTCTTTCGACAGCTTCTGCTTCAGGTGTTTGTTTCTGGAAGTTTTTGAAGAATATTGCTGAATCAAAATGTACCGTCATCAC
>JAZQUC010000136.1:0-3068 GCA_045631075.1 Candidatus Fimenecus sp.
ATCCGACTTCGATTACTTTACTCATTTTCATCATCCTTTCTTAATCATTTTTTAAGTCGTAATTCACTTTAGCAGCATACCAATTATCCGTAGTTTCCGGAGCACGGTATATTGTTGTAATTAAAAATGCCCGGATGTTCCGGACATTTGAAGTGTTTTCTTTTAATGCAAATTCAATATACTCAATGTGCGAACTGTCAATCTTCAAGAATCTGCTTTTAACAACTTCATGAGGATATTCTTGTTTGTTAATTCTTATGTACGGCTCCTTACTGCAAACAACATCAACCATAATTTCAACTATTTCATCAAGCCATTCTTTCCGATAGCGTTCAAGTAGAATATCATATTCAATATTGTCTTTTATAAGTTGTTCGTATGTTTTTCTTTCTCGTATCCATCCAATCGCATCAGGCTTTTGTTCTGTTCCGTCTTGATATGATAAGATAGGAGTTTCACTAAAATCAGTATTATTTTTTTTATTATTATTTATATTATTATCATTAGGTAGTGAATTTGGATATTCTTGATTCGTTATATTCACTTGTCCTGAATCGTGATTTTCACTATTCTTGAATTGTGATTCTAAAATTTCTTGATTCGTGAAATTCACTTCTCTTGAATCGTGATTTTCACTATTCTGCAATCGTGATGCAGAGTAGAAGTTCTTAACATAAATAATATTTGGCTTTCCTAAGCCTTGTCGCTTTCTTTCTATCAAACCAATTCCTTTGGAAGTATCAAGCTCAGATAATAGTTTCCCGGCTTTTTGGTCTGCACAGTTCAAATCTTCCATAATTTCTGCTATCGTGTAAACAATATACACTCGGTTTTCTTCGTCAATCCAACCATTTTTAGCAGATAATCCGGTACGGTCAAGCATCAGACCATATAAGACCTTTGCTTCGGCTGATACATCTTTGAACAGTTTTTCCTTAAATAGCATTTTGGGGATGCGATAAAAAGAAAATTGTTCTGTTTCATTTCCGTAGAAATACTCAAATTCAAATGACATTGTTTTCACCTCCTAAAATAAAAAAGGAAGTGTATGTTTCAACACTTCCTCTAAAGTTATGCTACTTCCTTAAAATCATCAAAGGTTACAGTAGATTCTAAAGCATTTATTGCCATCCTTGACATTTTTTCTGTTACATGAGTATAATACTTCAAAGTAAATTCCAATTTTGCGTGACCGAGCATTTCCTGAACATAACGAGGACTAATTCCGCTTTCAGCAAGAATAGTCGCATAAGTATGTCGCAAATTGTGGAACTTAAAATCAATTTTCAATTCGCCTTTTATTATTTTGGATAGGAATTTAATACTATTAGTTGACAGCATTTCTCCGTTTGGCTTAACATTCACAAAATCTGTAATTTCCATATAAACTTCTTTATTTTTTGTGAGCCTATCAGTAATAAAGTTCCTCTTATAACCATTTCCGTATAAAGTTCTGCTCATATCTTGCTCGGCTTTTACTTTCTTTAGATAATTGCAAAAACTTTCTGTAATATTGACACTTCTATATGCATTCTTTGTTTTAAGAGGGCAGAAGCACCACTTTCTATCCTGAAACAACAACTGTTTATGAACCTTAATCTTTCGATTTTCAAAATCTATGTCAGACCATTGTAATCCAAACACTTCGCTTTCACGCAATCCGGTGTTTAATGCAATATAAAAAGATAACTTGACATTCGTGTTTTTTAATCGCTCTCCCATACGAGCAATTTCGTCAGGTTCATAATGACGAATATCTCCAACATGGCGTGGATCGGGAGGAGGTGTAACATCCTCAAACGGATTCTTCTTCAAATACTTTCTATTATGAGCGAAGGTCATCAAAACTTTTAATGTTTTATATAGTCCTTTGGTATATTCTTCGCTATATGTTTTTAACTTCTCGCTTATAAAGTCATTTACCATATTTGAAGTTATCTGATAAACATAAAAGCCATCAAACACATCCTTATAATGATTACGATATAATGAATCATATCTTTTTAATGTTGCATAAGCTCTTGTTGCAGGTGCTTCAGTTGCCATAAACTCTTTATATACATCTTGAAAAGTGACTTTCTGATTTTCAACATAATCACCCGTATTGTTATATTGAAACAAAACATCATTTAATGCCTTGTCAGCTTCTTTCTTTGTTTTATAACCACCTTTTTCAATTTGATTTCGTTTGCCATCTGCCGACTTGCCAAAATCAACTCTGTATGACCAAGTGTTTCCTCTTTTTCTAACGCTGCCTTTCATAAAATTAACCTCCTTTTGATTGGTTGTAATTTAATTTTATCAGTTGCAACGTCAAAACCTTAAGATTAGAACAAAAAAACTTTTTGCCCACATTTTAGAGTCTTTAAAATGTGTTAAAACCGCTTAAAATCAGGGGTTGTAGCACTTTTTGTGGGCAAGCAATTTTTTTAGTGTTAAAATTTGCCCACTGCCCACCATTTGCCCACAAGAGAAAAAAATACGATTGGATATAAAAAAACACGATTAACCGTGATTGGATAATCGTGTTTCGTGTTCTACACTCTGAAACGCAGTATTTAAGCGACTTTCGAGGTATATTTAATCGTATCTATTCGTATCTACGATTAACCAAAATATCTTTTTAAAAGTCCCTCTAAACCTTTTCCATGTCGAGCTTCGTCTCTTGCCATTTCGTGAACTGTGTCATGAATAGCATCAAGGCCGTTTTTCTTAGCGCAGGCTGCAAGGTCAAATTTACCCTGAGTTGCACCATATTCACAATCAACTCTCCACTTGAGGTTGTCCTTTGTTGTTGCCTTCATGTTGGGTTCGAGATCTTCACCAAGGAGTTCTGCAAACTTTGCAGCGTGTTCAGCTTCTTCATAAGCTGCTTTTTCCCAGTAAAGGCCAATTTCGGGGTAGCCTTCACGGTGAGCAATACGAGCCATGCAAAGATACATACCAACCTCGGAGCATTCGCCTGTGAAGTTTGCCATAAGCTGTTCAAAGATGAACTTTTTATCTTCCTCGCTGATATCGGGGTTGTTTTTAACGGTTTTTGCATATACGCCATATTCGTGCTCAGC
>JAZQUC010000137.1:0-7319 GCA_045631075.1 Candidatus Fimenecus sp.
AAGCCTGCTGACAAAGAATTTACAGAGCAGATTGAAGCAAAATTACTATCTTATGACAAAATCGTAGGCATACACGATATGATTGTACATGATTATGGTCCCGGAAGAATATTTGCATCGGCACATGCCGAAGTTTCATCAAAAGACGATATTATGGAAGTACACGATATTATCGACCTTGCTGAACGTGACATTTTTAACGAATTCGGACTTGTTATTTCAATTCACACTGACCCTATTGTTACTGATGATGAAAGAATTAACTCGTTGAAAAATATGACTAAAAATATTGTACAAGAGATTTCCGACGAAATGTCAATTCATGATTTCAGAGTTGTTGATGGTCCTACTCATACAAATCTTATCTTTGATTTAATAGTTCCACACAAATATCATCTGTCAAATAATCAAATTATCCAAATTATTGAAGATAAATTGAGCAAAATAGACGAAAGATATTTCGTTGTAATAACTATTGAACACGCATTTAACTAAAAATAAAATTTTTGTCGTTTTGCTATTGAAAAAAACACAAAATATAGTAGAATATATATACAAGTTATCATATATTGTTATTTAATATTTGGAGGTTAAATTATGGCAGACAGAGAAATTACCACAATACCAAACGGACCTCTCGGTATTATTGCTTTACCGGGATGCGAAGAAATGGCAGAAAAGATTGACCGTTATCTTGTAAAATGGCGTAAACAACAGGATTCCGAACACAAAGCATCTATCGCTTTTTCAGGATACGAAAGAGACACTTATATTCTTAATGCTTCTTTCCCACGTTTTGGTACAGGTGAAGGTAAGTGTTCACTTCACGAATCAGTTCGTGGATATGACATCTATATTCTCATCGATGCTTTTAACCATGGTATTACATATAAAATGTACGGTTATACAGTTCCTATGAGTCCTGATGACCATTACGCAAACCTTAAAAGAGCAATTTCTGCTATTGGTGGTAAGGCAAAAACAATCACTGTTATTATGCCTATGCTTTATGAAGGAAGACAGCATAAGCGTTCTTCAAGAGAATCTCTTGACTGTGCAGTTATGCTTCAGGAACTTTGCCTCTCAATGGGCGTTGACAACATCATCACTTTTGATGCTCACGATGCTCGTGTTCAGAACGCAATTCCTCTTCATGGTTTTGAAAGCATCTCTCCTGCTTATCAGATGATTAAAGCTCTTGTAAATAATGTTGATAACCTTAAACTCGACAAAGAACATACAATGATTATTTCACCTGACGAAGGTGCTATGAGCCGTTGTATGCAGTATTCAAACTATCTTGGTCTTGACCTTGGTATGTTCTACAAACGCCGTGACTATTCAAGAATTGTTGACGGTAGAAACCCAATCGTTGAGCACTCTTTCCTTGGTTCAAATGTTGAAGGTAAAGATGTTATTATTATTGACGATATGATTTCATCAGGTGAATCAATGCTTGATGTTTCAACAAAAATCAAATCACTTGGTGCAAACAGAGTATTCATTTTCTCTGCATTCGGTCTTTTCAATGCAGGTCTTGACAGCTTTGACAAAGCATATCGTGATGGTCTTTTTGATAAAGTATTCACAACAAACCTTGTTTACAGAATGCCTGAACTCAAAAAGCGCGATTGGTATTGCGAAGTTGAACTTTCAAAGTATCTTTCATATATTATTGATACTCTTAACCACGACAAGTCAGTTAGCAAACTTCTTGACCCAGCTGACAAGATTGATGTTCTTCTTAAAAAAGCAGGAATCAAATAAACAAATCAAATTAAAAACTCCCATTACGGGAGTTTTTTTATATGGAAAATTAGAAAGAAATCATAATTTGAATTGTATAAAAAAGAGCGAGAAATCAACCTCGCTCTTTTTTTGCTTATTCTTTTTTATTTGTTATCAATGTGAACATCAAGCTGATTATATGGAATTGAAATTCCGTTTTCGTCGAAAGCCTTTTTAACACTTTCGATTGTGTCAAAATTCACATCCCAATAATCTGCATTTTTACACCAGATACGAACTGTATATGTAAGTGCACTATCACCATGCTGTGAAAGTCGAACAAATGGTGCAGGATTTTTAAGTGCCATAGGATTGTTTTCAATAACCTTACTGATAATATTTTTAACAGTATTCACATCACAATCATATGCTGTGTTAAATGTAAGGTCAACTCGACGAAGGTCTTCTGATGAATAGTTTTCAATTACAGAATTTGTGAGTGTACCGTTCGGAATTGTAATTCGCTTATTATCAACTGTAAGAAGTTCTGTATATACAACTGAAATCTCACTTACAGTACCACTTTCCCCTGCTGCTTCAATATAATCCCCAACCTTGAAGGGTTTGAAGAGAAGAATCATAATTCCACCTGCAAAGTTTGAAAGTGAGCCCTGTAATGCAAGACCGATTGCAGCCGCACAAGTTGTGAGCATTGCAATAAATGATGTTGCAGGAACACCTAAAATCATAAGTACAGTAACAAAGAGAATTGCATATAATACAACACTTACAAAACTTACTGCAAACGAACGAAGACTTGAATCAATCTTATCAAGTTTAGGTGATGTTCTAATCCACTTTTTTAGCCATTTAATCGCCTTTAAACCTACGATTACCATTACAATAACCGCAATAAGTTTAAAACCTGATGTTGTAGCAAACTCTATAAGCTTATTTGTAAGCTGTTCAACGCCTACACTTTTTATAATTTCTACAAATTCTGTTTTTATTTGTTCAAAATTCATTTTTGTTTAACTCCTAAGCCTGATTATCCAATGCCGAATAGTGAGCGGAAGAAATCAATAATTCTCTGCCAGAATGAGTAATTACCAGCTAATTCGATTTTAAAATCAGTATTATTTTTGATATATTTATATGCTGTTGTATTTTTGACAAGTTCAAATGTAACATTATCACATCCATTGAAAGCATTGTCCTCAAAATTCTTAACAGTCTTTGAAAGATAGATTGTTTTAAGCTTTGGACAATTAAGGAAAGCATTCATACCAACATATGAAACTCCTTCTTCAAGTCTTACACTTTCAAGATTTTGACAATTCATAAAAGCGCCTTCATAAATGTAACAATCTTCACCGTAAATTACAATATCAGTAAGACCCGTATTTTCAAAAGCCTGAGCACCGATATATGAAATTGTTTCATTAAATGTGACTTCTGTAAGCGATGTACAATTTTGGAATGCGCCATCTTCAATTGAAAATACATTATGTAAATCAATTGACTTTAAATTTTTGCAGTTACGGAATGCATTTGTCCAAACATACATAAGCAATCCTGAATCAAATTCTTCGATACTGCTATTTGCAAAAGCAAGTCCATCAACAAGCGCAAGGTACTGTCCTGTTACTGACTTGATATTCTTATTGTTATAGAAAGCATATGCACCTATGCCCATTATCTGGTTATCAAGAACTAATTGAGCAGGAGTTTTACTTGGAATATAATATTCAAGCAAATAGCCTGTGATATCCAAATCAATATCAACTAAATCTGACAAGTCTGAATAAACGGCATTACCGTCAGTAGATAATGTTTCATTTTCAGGGTCAATTGTAATAGTTTCTAATGCATTACAACTGTTGAATGCTCCGTTTATATAGAATACATTAGGACCTAAATGAATCGACTTGATTTTTGTATTTGCAAAGCTATCTACTCCAAGACTGTAAACATTTTTACCGAGTGTTACTGTTTCGAGGTTTGTGCAATCCTTAAATGCACCTTCTTCTATATATTCAACACTATCAGGAATATCAATTGAAGTGATGTTTCGACAATATGCAAATGCATTGTAAGGAATTTCAGTAATATTATCATTTAATACGACGCTTTTGACACCTGACATAAAGAAACAATTGTTTGCAAGAATATTAATTTCTTCAGGAATTACATACTCGTCAGCGTTTCCTATGTATGAATAAAGCACATTTTTACCGAAAATTGTTTCGTCCTTAGAATATATTTCTGCTTCAAAAGGTGTTGCTGTGAAAACATTAAAACCAAAATAATCAAAATTACAGTCATCAGGAATAACTACATTTTCAAGATAGTCACATGTTGAAAATGCATAGTCACCAATATAACTGATTGTATCGGGAAGAGTAATTGATGTAAATAATGACTGATAAAAAGCTTCACTTTCAACACCTTTTACTGTATATGTTTTTCCGCTATAGGTTACAATTTCAGGAATTGTTATTGCTCCCGCAGGTGCAATTTTATTAAGATTTGCCTCATAACCTACAATATACGCTTCAGAAACATCATCAAACTCATAAAAGCTGTAATAAACGTTATTAATCTTAGCATCATAATAACCTGACATTACCACTGCTTCCGCTGATGCTGTAATGGTGAAAACCGACAACATCATAATAAGTACCAATGCTACGGATAAAATCTTTTTCATAATAATTTCTCCTTTTGCCTTGTTTTATTTGATTACTTTTATTGTGTTAATTTCAAATGGTTTAAACTCAACTGCAACAGTATTATCAATAACATTAAGTTTCTGGATATTGTTTTCGAGCATATCACAAAGATACACTTCCTTTACTGGGAAACCAAATGAAACCTTTGCTGTTGTGCGTTTATTAAAGTATTCACAACCACGAAGAATAATACTATCTTCTGTTTCTGCTTTCTTCGCTGTTTCAAAGATTACATTATCACAATCGATTGTAAAGAGTGAGAATTCGTTTGCAAGATTACCTTTATTCTCCCCTGCTTTTTTGCAAACCATTGGGATATTAAGGTCATAAGCCTTTTTGATTGTACCTGCTTCACGGTAATCACCTGCGTGTGGATAAAGTGAATATGTAAAGTAATGCTCACACTTATCAGCTTCAGGGTCAGGGAATGTACCACACTTAAGTAATGTAAGGCTCATTACACCATCGTGGATTGCATGACCATACTTACAGTCATTCATAAGGCTGACACCGTAGCCATATTCTGACAAGTCACAGTACTTATGGGCACAAACTTCAAAGCGAGCAGCATCCCAGCTTGTATTTTTATGAGTTGGTCTTTCAACTGAACCGAACTGAATGTCATAAGTTGCCTTGTTTGTATTAACATCCACAGGGAATGCAGTTTTAAGAATAAGATGTGATTCTTTCCAATCCATATAAGTCTCAAAATCAATCTTATCAATATTGTTGTAAAGATAAATATTCTGAACGATTGTGCTGTTCTTGAATGTCTTTGTGATTTTAAGACCTGAACGCTCACCTTCGTTAAGAATTTCTACACTTTCTACATTATCTGCTTCCCAATGCTTTTCTGTATAATAACTGCTCATTTCCCAGTTATCATATTCTCTTGGGTAGTCTTCATATGCAGTAAGCACGTTACCACGTTCACCGTTTTTAAGAACTTCACGATTATTTCTCTTATCAAAAATACTTGTGAATGTTCCCTTTTCATCAAGAGTAAGACGGAAAAAATCATTTTCCATTGAATTTTCAATAACAGAAACTTTGCTTTCTTCTTCGCAAGGATTGATTACCTTATATCCCTTTGCAGGAACATTTTCAGCATAATACCACTTGCCGTCAACTTCAACTGCACCGCTGTTTGTAAATGAATGTGGGTTAAATACAACATATCCGTCAGTTGCTTCAACATTATTTGCAATTTCAGTTGTTGTGTCATTGATAATTTCGTTACCTATTGCGCCGATTTCTTCGTACTGTGCAACAGAATCAACATAAACCTCGTTGATTGATGAACCAGGAATAATATCGTGGAACTGATTGAGAAGAATTGTTTCCCAAGCGTTCATCATATCTTCTTTTCGGTATTTGTATCCGTTAAGATGCTCGTTAATAAGTGAAAGTGTTTCCGCACGCTGGAACATAAATTCACTGTTACGGTTATATTTCTTATTCTTTGCTTGTGAAGTATATGTACCACGGTGGAATTCAAGATAAAGCTCACCATTCCAATGTGGAATTCTTGGATTATTCTCTGTCTTTGACTTGATATCATCAAAGAATTCACCTGAGAAAGCCATAATTGGTGTGCTTGTGCCTGGAATACCGTGTTCTAATCGACGGAAATACTCTAAATCTTTAGCGTATGGTCCACCACCACCGTCACCGAAACCGAATGTCATAAGAACATTGTCATAAAGGTCTTTCTGCTGGTAACGGTCATAAGCACCACGAAGCTGACTTGCGTTAAGCTTTCCGTTATATGTAACATTTGTTGCAGGTTCTACACCCTTAACCTTATCCTGTGCTGTCATAAAGTGAGTGAATACAGGTGTGTTGTCAATACCGTGCCATATGAATGTATCATAAGGCATTTTGTTCATTTCGTTCCAACCGATTTTTGATGTTACGAACTTATCAACACCACATTTTTGTAAAATCTGTGGCAATGCTGCTGAATAACCAAAAACATCAGGCAACCAAAGAATTTTACTGTCAACACCAAATTCGTCCTTCATAAAGCGTTTACCATAAATGAACTGACGAACAAGGCTTTCACCTGAACAAAGGTTACAGTCAGCTTCAACCCACATACCGCCTTCTACTTCCCAACGGCCAAGGCGTACCATTTCTTTAACTTCTTCATAAAGCTCAGGTGCATCCATTTTGAGATACTTATAAAGTTGTGGCTGGCTTGACATAAACTTATATTCAGGATACTTTTTCATAAGAGCAAGTACTGTAGAGAATGAACGAAGAATCTTTTCACGAGTCTGTGCAAGTGTCCATTCCCAAGCCACGTCAATATGAGTATGACCGATACAGAATGCGAAAACATCACCTTTTTTGCAATATTTTCCGTAAAATTCTGTTTTAAGATAGTCAATAGCCTTATCAAGTGAAGCATAATATTCATCTGAATAAGGGCTTCTCATATCAATGAAATTAAGAGCATTATTAAGATGCTTTTTGATTTCAAAATAGTTTCTTGAATTTTCATCCTCATAAGCTAAAATTTCAAAAGGAACTTTTATATCGTAATAAAGCTGCTTTGTTTTGCTATCCACAAGCTGAAGATTTGTAACAAAGTCAACATATTCATCGTGAACACTACCTGAATATGCATAGAGATACACTTTATGTGTGCCTTCTGTTAAAAATACTTCACGATGGTTTTTATCAATACCCTGCTGAAGCTTACCGTCAACATAAGCAATAAACTGAGGGTTAATATCGCACCAACCAAGACGAGCATCAGAAGCTACTGCTAACTGAATTTCACCATCCCAATGTGATGGCACTTCAATTTCGTTATAAAACCTAGCGTGCTTATCCTTTTTACCACCCCAACGG
>JAZQUC010000138.1:0-12228 GCA_045631075.1 Candidatus Fimenecus sp.
TAGCATAAAATGGCTTTATTTGAAAGTTATGAAAGAAGAATCGACCAGATCAACGCAGAACTGGCGAAACACGGCATTTCTTCCATCGAAGAAGCAAAACAGATCTGCGACGATAAGGGTATCGATGTATATAATTTAGTAAAAAGCATTCAGCCTATCTGCTTTGAAAACGCATGCTGGGCTTACATCGTAGGTGCGGCTATCGCAATCAAAGAAGGTTGCACAAAGGCTGCTGATGCCGCTGAAAAAATCGGTATCGGTCTGCAGTCCTTCTGTATCCCCGGTTCCGTTGCTGACGACAGAAAAGTTGGTATCGGTCACGGTAACTTAGGCGCAATGTTATTAAGAGACGAAACAAAATGTTTCGCATTCTTAGCAGGTCACGAATCCTTCGCAGCTGCTGAAGGTGCTATCGGCCTGGCTCGTTCCGCTAACAAAGCAAGAAAAGAAGATTTAAGAGTTATCTTAAACGGTTTAGGTAAAGATGCTGCTCAGATCATCTCCAGAATCAACGGCTTCACATTCGTTGAAACAAAGTTCGATTATATGACAGGTAAGCTTGAAATCGTTAGCGAAAAGGCTTACTCCAACGGCCCCAGAGCTAAGGTTCGCTGCTTCGGTGCAGACGACGTTCGTGAGGGTGTTGCTATTATGCAGCACGAGAACGTTGGCGTATCTATCACAGGTAACTCAACTAACCCAACTCGTTTCCAGCATCCTGTTGCAGGCACATATAAGAAGTGGGCTATGGAAAATGGCGTAAACTACTTCTCAGTTGCTTCAGGTGGCGGTACAGGTCGTACACTTCACCCGGATAACATGGCTGCAGGTCCTGCTTCATACGGTCTTACAGACACAATGGGCAGAATGCACGGTGATGCTCAGTTCGCTGGTTCATCTTCAGTTCCTGCTCACGTTGAAATGATGGGTCTTATCGGTATGGGTAACAACCCAATGGTAGGCGCAACAGTTGCATGTGCAGTTGCTGTTGAAGAAGCTTCTAAATAAGAAACTTTAATACACTATGGTAGGGCGGGGTCTTGACCCCGCCTTTTTTGTTGCATAAATTATAATTTGTAGGGGTCGCGTAGTGGCAGGCTTCCACGCCTGCAATTATTTCAAATTATATTTTGTAGGGATAATATCAAATTAAAATAGAAACAAGAACCTTGTAGGGGTCATTCACGGTGCGGGTCTCCGGTGGAGACCTCTGCGAAGCAGAAGCACCGACCGAACCGGCAGGTGAGACTATGACCCGTTTCAAAGTGTGCAGTTAACTAAATACGGGCGGATGAAGGGCATCCGCCCCTACATACATAACCATATTGGCTATATTTTACAATCGCAACGCAGTTCCGAAATTCTGCATTCAGCATTCTGCATTTGCCTCGATAAAATCCATTTTGTCGGGGTGATTGCGTTAAAAAATTCATTTAAGTGCTTGACTTAAAATTTATTCGTTGTATAATGAAGATGTATAATTGTATAAAAAATGAACAATTCTCGCTATATGTGTACAATATATAGCTAACGGGAGGAAAAAAGTTTATGAAAAAAACAATTAAAAAACGCTTGCAAAAGGCAACGGCAATTTTATTGTCAGCTATTATGGTGCTGTCAGTATTTGCTGTAATGCCTGCTGATTTATTCAAGGCAAGTGCAGCAACAAATGCACTTTTTGAGGACCGTCTTGAATTGAACTTCAACAACAACTGGAAGTTTAGTTTAGGCGATGATTCAAATGCAAGTGCAAAGTTGTTTGACGACTCAGCTTGGGAAACAGTTGAGTTGCCACATGATTTTAGTATTTCACAAGATTTCCTTAGTGCGGGAACAGAAGCAGAAAGTGGTAACTTGCCTGGTGGTACAGGTTGGTACAGAAAGACTTTTGTAATGTCGTCTGATTCTCGTGATAAGGCTGTTATTCTTAATTTTGATGGTGCTTACAAGGATACTTATGTTTATGTAAACGGTACTCTTGTAGGTGAAAATCACTATGGTTATAACAGTTTTTCATTCGACATCAGCGAACATCTTACATGCAACGGCACAACTGCGAACATTATTGCAGTAAAGGTTGAGAACCAGCTTCCTTCCAGCCGTTGGTATTCAGGTTCAGGTATCTATCGTGATGTTACAATGACAATTGTTGACCCAATTCACGTCGACCTTTACGGTACATATGTAACAACACCTAACCTTGAGAGCTCAAACGGTGCAGATGGTACTGTTAATGCAAAGGTTACACTTGTTAATACTCAATATGAGGAACCAACTGTAACAGTTAAAGCACAGATTCTTGATGCATCAGGTAATGCTGTTGGTACAGCTGCGTCAGTAGATGTTGTTCCAGGAAGCAAAGAAAAGACAGAAGTAACTCTTAATCCTTCAGTGTCTAATCCTACTCTTTGGAGTTCGTGGGATTTAGGTACTCCATACCTTTATACTCTTCGTACAACTATTTCTGAAAACGGAAAAGTAATTGATACTTATGATACTGAATTCGGTTACCGTTGGTTCAAGTGGGACCTTGACGGTGGTTTCTCTCTCAATGGTACAAATTTAAAACTTGAAGGCGTTTGTATGCATCACGACCAAGGTGCTCTCGGTTCTTCTCAGGAATATGATGCAATTTATCGTCAGGTAGCAATTCTTAAGGATATGGGTTGTAACTCAATCCGTACTTCTCATGGTACTCCTTCAAGAGTATTTATGGATGTTTGTAATGACCTTGGTATGCTCGTTATGAACGAATTTTTTGACGGTTGGGATGTTGCAAAGAACAGCAATAGCAACGACTTCAGTGTATATTTTGACCAGGAAATTGGTGCAGATAATAATCTCCTTGGTGCTGAAGCTGACCAGATGTGGTATGAATTTGTTCTTACTCAGTCAGTTAAGCGTGACCGTAATGACCCATCAGTTATAATTTGGGACGTTGGTAACGAAATTTCTGAAGGTGCAGGTGTTGGTGACTTTGAAAACATCGCACGAAATATGAGAGATATGTTGGATACTCTTGATCCAACAAGACCAATTTGTCAAGGTAATAACCAGAGAAATGTCACTTTAGGTTGGCCACTTACAGTTGAAAAGTATATGACAGTTGTCGGTGGTAACTATCAGCCTGCAACATGGGCAGGTATGTACAGCCAGATTGCTGCTATTGCTGATGCGAAGACAGGTAATTCAGCAGACGCTGGTAACCCATTTGTTATGACAGAAACAACTTCTGCTCTTACAACTCGTGGTGAATATATTGACGAAAAATTAAGCGCTAACTATGGTGCAAACTCAAATCATCAGTACACAGCTTATGACCTGAAGTCAGTTAGCTGGGGTACAACAGCAGCGGGCACATGGTACACAACAATTACAAATGACTGGTTCTCAGGTGCTTATGTATGGACTGGTTTCGACTATATCGGTGAGCCAACAGGTTTCAACCATACAACAGGCAACTATGGCGCAGGTTATCCAAATACATCATTCTTTGGTATTGTTGATACTGCAGGTTTTGCAAAGGATACATACTATCTTTACAGAAGTATGTGGAACGAACACTCAACAACACTTCACCTTGTTCCTGGAACATGGAAGTCAAGTGACCTTACATTAAGCAATGGTTATGCTAATGTTGCTGTTTATAGTAATGCTGACCATATCGAGCTTCTTCGTAACGGAAGTGTTATTGCAACAGCCCAGTCAACAACACATACAACAAATGCCGGTCATAAATATCAGACTTGGGTAGAAACAGTAACTAATTCTTCTTATGCTACAACTACTGAATTCTACACAGGTACAGGTAAAGACCTTTATCCACAGTTTACTGTTAAGCAGTCAGATTCAGATGTAATTTCAGTTAAGGCTTATGATGCAAATAACAACGAAATTACAAATACTGTTGGTACAGATGAAATTTCAGCTGTTGCAGCAACAAAGATTGTTCCAACAACTTGGGCTGACAATTCAAAGACATATACAGCTGACGGCGACAACTTCGTTTATATTGAATATACAGCACAGGACGCTAATGGTAACTTTGATGCAACTTATGACGGAACACTCAATATCACATTGAATGGCGACGAAGCTGAAATTGTTGGTGTTGATAACGGTAATCCAGTTGACACAGTAAGATTCCAGCAGGATTCAGTTTTTGCAAATGGTGAAAATACTGCAAAAGTTCAGATGTTCAATGGTAAGGCTCTTGTTGTTCTTCGTACAAATGAAGAGGTTGGTGATGTAGAAATTACAGCAACTACAACAGGTGCTACTGTTGACGGTATTACAGTTACAACATCATCAGAAACTGGCAGTGAACTTCTTGACGAATTTGAAGAAGTAATATCACAGCCTGATAATCTCAGATATGAACCAACTTTGTTTGATGAGTGGGAAGCACTTTATAACAAGCTTACAGCAGGTGGCTCAGCAACTTTATCAAATGAATTTACAAAATATACAGCAGGTAGTGCAACTGGTGGTACACCAACATCACTTGAAGTAGTTGCTTCAACTGACCTTAACTCATTCTCAAATGGCTGGTACGTTATTACAGGTGTGGCAGACTGGAATGATTATTCAGAAGGTGTAATGACACACACTACTGTTAACTCAGGTTTCCGTGCAGACGGTACAGAATCAACTGATGTTCCTGCGGTGACATCTGATGCTTGGTATTTTGAGCGTCAGGGTGATGGTAGATTCTACATTTATTATGAAAACGAATCAGGAACAAAACAATATTTGAATATCAACAGTTCAAAGCCTTATGTTTCTACATCTCCACAGGCACTTACTGTTACTATTTCAACATCATCCAAGTTAACTATCAGTGATGGTAGTGGTCATTATATTAACTATTCAGGTGGTGAGGTTGACGTTGTTGGTGTTTGGACAGCTGCTACATCACTTACTCTCTACAAAGTAGTTGGTGGCACAGGTTCAAATGCCCAGTATCCGGTTGAAGATGGTACATATGTAATTTACAATGATGATACTCGTTATCCAGGTAATTCAGGTATCCTTACAAATACAAAAGACTCAATCGGTATTCCAATTGAAATCACAACTCCTGTAAATAATGTTATTACTACTGACCCTGTAAACGCTTATACATTTACTCGTGTAGATGGCACAACTGATGAATACTACATCAGAAACAGTGAAGGCAAGTACCTTTCATTTGGTTCATCTGGCGGTTCAATCGCGTTCTCAGATTCTGCAGCTTCACTTAAGGTGTATGCAAGAAGTGATGGTACAATCAATATTTACAATGATGCGGGACAGTTCCTTGACCATTACTATTCAGCTTCACAGAACCATTACAATACATGGTCATCAACAACAAGTTCAACTGATGTAAACCGTATTTTTGGTCTTTACAGAAATGAATCAGGTGGTATTACTGTTCCTGCGGGAAAAGAAAACCTTTATAATGCACTTTATGAAGGTATCCAGCATGCTCCTGGTACATATTCTGCAGCAACATATAATGCACTTTTCACAGCTATTAAAGATGGTTATGCTGTGTTTGAAGATGGTAATGCTTCAACAGATGATATCAGTGCAGCAACTCTTGCAATCACAAATGCTATGGCGGCTCTTGAGGTTGAGATGAAGTACATTCCTTCAACACTTTGGAAGTACGGTTATTATCCTCAGAATACAAGTTCTCCTTATGCAAATGGTGGTGCTGCGTTCAATGCATTGACTTATGCATCAATGGAAGAAATTATCAGAGCTGATGATAATCTTATGTCACAAATCAAGACTGCTATCGGATATGATACAGCAACTTGGACAAGTGATACTGAAAAAGAAACTGCTCTTAATACTGCAGTTACAGAATATGCAAAGATTTACTCAATTTCATTTACAGGTAATGGTGTAGCAAGTGTAGCTCAAACTGAGAACTTTGCAAAGACAAGATGGAATGTATGGTGTAAGACAGGTACTCAGGGTGCTGGTGAAGCTTCTGAAGAAGGTGCTTCTGTTCAGGGTCTTTTCAGTGCTTTACGCGTTGATGGACAGCCAGTTGACCACGCTGATTATGCAACTCTCCCATACGGTAATGCTATTGATAATGCAAACAGAGCAACGTATAATACAATTAACGGTCTTTCAGTTTCTTTGACAATTAATGGCACTGCAACTAACGTTACACTTCCTGCTCTTGAAGGCGTAAGCGTTCACATTAACGAAATGTTCAAGAAGGAAGATATTTACGCAAACGGTACTGATGCAAGTCAGGGTTATGCAAGAAAATATTGGGACCTCGGATTCCCACTTCTTGTTACTACTAATGAATTTGGTATCAATACTTACACTTATTCAAGTAGCGACACATCATATTTATTCCAGGCTGATTTTGACGATGCTAATAACTCTGCAACAGCTGTTCTCACTCCTGTTGATGAATGGTCAATAAATCGTGATGGTAAGGGTGCAGGACACGGCTTCTTCCCATTCAACTATCAGCAGGGAACAACAACACATTCAGGTGAAAATGCTATTTACCATTACGCATTAAACTATGATATGGAATTCTATATTCCTCTTTCAGGTACTTACGCTGACGGTGAAGATGTAGTTTTCGAATTCTCAGGTGATGACGACGTTCTTGTTTATATCGACGATGTTCTCGTTCTTGATAACGGTGGTCTTCACGGTGCTCGTTCTGCAGCTATCAACTTCACAGATGCGACTATCTCTTATCAGTATGCTATGGATGCTGACGCTGAGGACGGTCTTGTTGAAAGCACAACTGAAAATGCTATAGTTTATGCTTATGACGACTCTAACAAGGCAACAACTTGTAATGGTGACGAGCTTGCGGCTCTTGAAAAACTTCAGGAAGTTCGTACTGACGGTGACTACCATACATTCAGCTTCTATTATGTTGAACGTGGTTCAACAGACTCAAACTGTGAAATGAGCTTTAACCTTCAGGAAACTTCTGAACACGTTCTTCTTTATGACCAGACAATCGTTGTTGATAATGGTCTTCCTGTTGAAGATTTCAGCATTACAGAAGACAACTTCCTTTCACAGGATGGTATAACTGCAGGTACTAAGACAATGCTCCTTGGTATTGTTGAAGGCAACACTCCTGTTTCAGACATTGTTGAATTTGAAGATGTTGAAAATCTTTGTGATACATTTGACGCTTCAGGTGACGTGCTTACCGTTCCTAATATGAAGTACGGTGCATGTACTGTTACAAGAGTTGATGATGAAGCGTACAGAGATAACGCTATTGTATCATATACACCAAACACTATCAGAATGACAGGCGAAGATTACTTCTATGTCTGCTCCGAAATTACTGATGACCCAACCTATGCTGAAGGTACTGTTTACCATCAGTACGAAAAGGTAACCTTTATACCTGCAACATCAGTTTATTACGAGGATAACTTCGGTGGCGAGGGAATCAGCTTCACAGATGGTTCAACAACTGATAATTCAGGTCATGGTGTATGGGAAACTGTTTATACAGCTGGTGCAGATGCAACAACATTTGCAGGTGCAAAACAATCTGCTGACTTTGTTGGTGACAGTTCGTCAAATCCATATGGTTTTGACCCTGTTTATGCAGGATTGGATACAACTAAGGACTATACTAAGTACAGTGGTTTCTCAGCACAGAAGGTAACTGTGAGTGCTGCAAACAACGCTAAAAATGGCGGTACAAACCCAACTGTTGAATTCACATTTACAGGTACAGGCTTTGATGTTATCAGTATGACAGATAACACAACAGGCGTTTTCTATATGGAAATCTTTGATGAAAACGGCACAAGAGTTGGCAAGAGAAGTGTAGTAGATACTTACTATGGTTACTCTTACGGTCAGCTTTATGCAGATGAAAATGGTGAAACAACTCTTGAGGAAACAGAAACACTGCTTTACAGAAGTGCTGAAAACGAAGCAGTTACAAGAGTAGCAACTTATTATTCAACTAATGACTTAGGTGAAACAATTATTGTTACTGAGCCATCATATCTTGATGTTTCAGGTTATGGTTATACTGATACTCCAACATATTATGATGCTGACGGTAACCTTACAGAAACTGAAACTGAAAATATTGCTTACGCGTATGCTTATGCATATGGTTGGATAACATCAGATGATGTTGAAGGTCTTTATCAGATTCCTGTAATCAAGAAGACAGGTCTTGACTATGGTACATACACAGTAGTTCTTACTGCAATGTACACTTCAATGTTTGACCATACAGGTGCAGGACAGTTTGACCTTTACTTGGATGCTATCCGTATTTATGACCCAGCAGGTAAGGATGATGGAGTAGCTTCAACAATTCTTACTGAGTATAAGTTGGATAACGAATCTTATCCAAACTACCTTTCAATCAAGGATATGCTTATTGGTGCAGATTCTCTTTCTAAGGATTCATCAACTCAAGGTGTCGTATTTATCGACGGTATTGCAGCTCTTAATAATGACCTTGAAAAATATAAGCTTGCAGGTCCTAACAACGAGCTTTACCTTGCAAAGGGTCAGGCTGTTGCGTTTGAAATCTGGGCAACTGCAGTTCCTGATGAAGTTCAGCTTGGTATGAAATCTGCTACGGGTAATCCTGTGGTTAAGGTTACTTATAATGGTCAGGAAAACACTAAGGATGCAGTAACACTCAAGACTGCAACCGAAATGAATTACGTCATCAACAATTTACTTCCTTCTAATGGTAAACTTACATGGTCAGAGGTTGTAATTGACGGTACTGTATATTACAGAACAGGTACAGTTGTAATTCAGAATACATCAACTGATGATAGCATTCTTTCTCTCACAAGCATGAAGTGGACATTTACAGGTGTTGGCCAGTACGGACATTATGAAACAACATTACCAGAAACACCTGCTGTAATGTCATTTATGGCAAGAAGAACAACTGTTAGTGATGCATATTCAATGATGTCAGATAACAATACACCTGACACAGATGGAACAGTTGATGGTGGTAATACAGGTACAGATGTAGTTCCTGATGATAATGAGAATTCAAACGACAACAACGACGGATATCAGGAAGAACTTACCTGGATTCAGAAGATTATAAGAATAATTAAAAACTTCTTTATGAAGATTTTTAGTGTGGCTTAAATTTTGGAAGGAGGATATGAATAATGAAAAAAAGTTATATAAAACCACAAATTGCATTTGAATCATTCCAACTTTCAACAAGCATTGCTGCAAGCTGTGCGCTGTTAGGTTCCCAGTTGGCGCAGTATGTTTGTCCAGTAACAGACCCTGAATCAGGATATGTACTTTTTGTTGATAGTGTTGCATCACCTTGTGATACTGTTCCGGCAAATGGTAGTATTTGTTACGACGTTCCTGTGGCAAACTGGAATGTATTCTCATCATAAATGAAATATAACGGAGTTCGTCATAGTGGTGAACTCCGTTACTTTTGGGATTAGCTTATGAAAACTATTAAAAATATTATTATAACTCTTTTATGTCTTTTTGTTGTTTTTGGACTGTGTGCTTGTAACAAAGACAATACAGAAGTCAATAAAGAAGAGCCTATGGACAGAAATCCTGTTATAACTGAAGAAATTGATGTTGAACAGGTATCTGAATTTGAAGCAAAAGAGTCCGAGAACTCTCAAATTGGTGTTACTGTTGATAATTTTCTTAAAATTATCAGTATCGGTGAAAGAGATGGCGTTCTCAGTGTTTTTGTAAGAAATACATCCAAACAGGATATTCAATATGCTCTATTAAGTGTTATGACGACAGAAGGTCGAGCTGAATTTCCAATTTCCACATTAACTGCAGAAGCAAGTGTTACTCTTCGTTGTAATAACGGATATGTATTTAATGAAGAAACTGTTTATTATAGTTGGAAAATTGAAAATAAAGTGATTTTTGAGGACGAACTTTCTTGCTATCCTGATGTTTTTGAAATCGATGGTGTTGATGGATTTATTTCAATCAAAAACATTTCAAAAAAAGATGTTGAAGGCAAAATCTATATTTATTATAAAAATGTTACCGACGGAGTTTATGATGATGGTGTAACATACAGAGCATCTGTTGATGGTCTTAAAAAAGGTGAAAAATCACAGATTAAGACTCAACATTATTTAAAGGACTCAAGTCGAATTTTATTTGTTGAATATGCAGAGTAAGAAGTATAAGTTTTTTGATACTGTTATTAAGGTTGTGACTCCAGAAGAAATTGTTGACATAGAACCATATGTCAATTTCTTAAGTGATGATGAACCGGATTGTACCGTTATATTTGAATATGTAATAAAATTACCTGATTTAGTTGAAAACATTACGACTGATACTGAAATCAGCTTCACAACAGAAAACAATAAGAGTATGTGTTGGTATAGGAATCACGGTAAAGAGGGTTACTATGCCTGTCGTATTTTCGATGGAGAAAAATATATTGTTCAGTTGTTGGATGAATATCGTGGCAAGCTTTGGGATGGTATTGTTTTTAACCTTTTGGGATTTGAAGAAATTATTGCAAAGCATAATGGTGTTGTTTTGCACGCTTCAGCTGTTTTAAAAAATGGAAAAATGATTATTTTTACTGCGCCTTGTGGCACAGGAAAATCGACGCAGGCTGATTTGTGGGAAAAATATGCAAATGCTGAAATTGTCAATGGTGATAAAGCCTTAATAAGCTTAAAGGATAATATGATTTTTGCAGGAGGACTACCGTTTTCGGGCTCGTCGGATATTTGCAAGAATATTTCAGCGCCTTTGGCAGCGGTTGTATGTTTGGGACAGGCAAAAGACAATAAAATCACAAAAATGAATGAACGAGAAGCCTTTGTTGCGTTGTTACAAGGTAATTATCGTTCAGGTATAACAAATATGTCGTCTCAGAAAACGATTGATGTATTAGAAAAATTATGCAGTACCATTCCGGTGTACAGACTTGATTGTCTTCCGGATAAAACTGCAGTTGAGTGTCTAAAAAGGGAGTTGGAAATATGAGTGCAGAACCAAGATTGTCAACATATCTTCACTCAAGAGCCATTGAAAAGGAAATTCCGATTTCAGGTACTTTTGAATTGACCTCACGATGTAATTTCCGATGCGAAATGTGCTATGTTCATGATGAGTGCCATAAGGCTGAAAAAATTTCGACAGAACAATGGTTGAATATTGCGAACGAAGCAAAGAAGGCGGGTACACTTTTCTTATTGCTTACAGGTGGTGAACCTCTTGCTCGTGAGGATTTCCCATATTTATATACAGAACTAAAGAAAATGGGCTTTATGCTTTCAATCAACACAAACGGAAGCTTATTGCATAAGCATCTTGAGTTGTTTAAGAATTATCCACCAACAAGAGTGAACATTTCTCTTTATGGTGCTGATAATGAAACTTATGAAAAGCTTTGTAAGACGAATATGTTTTCACAGGTACTTGAAAACATAAAATTGCTTAAGGAAATTGGAATATCAGTCAAACTCAATACGATTTTTACTAAGAGCAACAGTCATCAGTACAGGCAAATAATTGATATAGCAGAAACACTTGATGTTCCGTTAAGTACGACAGCATATGCTTATCCGCAGGTGCGATTAGATAAATCCTTTGGTGAAAATACAGGCAGAATAACACCTGAAGAAGCTGCAAAATGCACGGTGGATTGTGAGAAATATCGTTTTCGTAACGGCGATTTTTCATTGAGAGCAAAAAAAATTCTTGAAGAATCCAATGATGAAAAATGCGACAGAGTTTCTTGTCGTGCAGGAAGAGCAGCATATTGGATAACAAGTGAAGGTCTTATGCAACCGTGCGGAATGATGCCGAAAATACAGATAAATGTATTTGAGAATGGTTTTGAAAATGCATGGAAGCAGTTAATTGCACAGGTCAGAGAAATTCGTTTGCCAAAAAAGTGTACAAGCTGTAAATATTCAAATATTTGTCACGCTTGTGCGGCAATGTTTTATACCGAAACGGGAGGCTTTGACCAAGTGCCTGAATATGTTTGTCAGATGAGTAAAAGCATTTATGAATTGACAAAAAAAGAACAGGAAAAATATAGCGCAGACAATTGATAAAGCACAAAAAGTGTTGCACAAGGCCTTTAAGCTATATTAAGCAATGAATCAAAAAATTCTATAAAAATTCGTGTAGAGATGATGTGCCTTGTCGGTACATATAACAACCCAATGGCAGGTGCAACAGTTATATGTGCAGTTGCTGTTGAAG
>JAZQUC010000139.1:0-3105 GCA_045631075.1 Candidatus Fimenecus sp.
ATACATTGATGTCCAAAGACCATCATTGTCGCTTTCTTCTGGTTTCCATTCACCATCTATAAAGTAAGCATTTGAAACCATGCCACGTCTTGCAACATATTTCCAAGTCTGCTCGTTCAACACTTCAGCTTTTTCAGTACCGTTAATGTCAAGCATTTCAATATGAGAATAGCCTTCTACCATTACTGTCCAGATACCATTTTCACCATCATCAAAGATAGCAAGTACCTTGCCTTTGCCTGTATCAGCAGCATAGAAATATCTGTCACCCATAAAACGCTGTTCTTTATCTCTTTCGTTTGTTGCTTTTTCATCAACACGAAGAACACCGTAATCTGTGATTGTCCATACAGCACCGTCTTTTGTTGTTGCTGTCTGTGCATTTTCATACTTTGACTTATCTTTTACATCAGCAGGAACAGCTTTGTCGTCAAGTTCATATCTTGTAACAACCTTCTGAAGATTATCACCTTCAGCTACTGCACCAAGTGTATAATCAACTTTTTCTGCTTTGTCAGTGATTTTTGTTGGTTCTGTCACAACATTAAGTGTAATGCTGTCTGTAAGACCTTCTTCAGTCTTAGCAGTAATTACGGCTTTACCTTCTTTAAGTGCTGTAACACGACCCCATTCGTCAACTTTTGCCACATCAGCAGGTTCTGCAGTCCAAGTGAGCATTCTTTTTTCAGTTCCCTGAATTGCATAGTCAACCGTTCTTGAATCACCAATGTCCATTTCCCAATTTTCAGGAACGATGAGTCGAATTTCAGCCTCTACTGCTGTATCTTCTTCACTTGCTGCAAATGCAGTTGTAGGAGCAAAAATTCCCATGAAAAGTGTAAGTGAGAGAAGAATTGCAATAAATTTTTTCATATTTATTCCCCTTTTCTTTTGATTTTGTGACAAAAATATTATTTTCCACCACAATAAAGTATCACATATATCATAACATTCCCAATTAATTCCGTCAAGAAAAAAGACAAAATTTGCTTGCTGATAAATACTCGATAAAGAAAAGAATTGAAATTTCCTATTATTTTGATATAATAATATGTATTATAAAAAGGAGCGGAAATTTATGACAAATTTTATTTCACAATTAGTATTTAAAATGCTTTCTGTAGTGCTTGGTATTACATTCACTTTCACAGGTTTAGGCAGCAACTTGAATTCCGACGGTGTGACAGGCACTCCTGACGATTTTACTCCTGTAGTCCGTTTCGTTGTATGTTCTGACATTCATCTTGACGGTGACGAAAATCAGCAGGCTGCAAAGCGTTTTGCAAATCTTTTTAATGATATGTATAAGTATGCAGAAGGTTGCGAATACAAAAACCTTGACGCTGTGCTTGTTGCAGGTGACTTTACAGGTGGCGGTGCTGAAAAAGAATATCAGATATACACTAAAATCATTGAAGAAAACAAAAAAGATGAAACTCAGGTACTTACTATTCTCGGTAACCACGAATTTATTGATTATCGAGATGTAGATGCAACTGTTGGCTATGATGTTTATAAAAAATACATAAACGAAGATGTTGATACTGACGTTGTTATTAATGGATACCACTTTATCGGTGTTTCATATGACGACAACGGCTCAACATTTAGTGGTAAGAAAGAATGGCTTGATGAAAGACTCAAAAATGCCACAGCAGAAGACCCTGACAAGCCTGTTTTCGTTTATCAGCATCCACACCCTGCTCTTACTGTTTACGGTAGTGTTAACTGGGGTGATGTAGATACAAGAGCTGTTTTGAGTAAATATCCACAGGTTGTTAATTTTTCAGGTCATTCTCATTACGCAGCAAGTGACCCACGAAGCGTATGGCAAGGCGAATTCACAGCAGTAGGTTGTGGCTCATTATCTGCATTTATGGGTAACCTTAACTATATTGAAGGCGACCAGGATGCTCCTGGCAATTCAGGTGGCGCTTGGCTTGTAGAAGCTGACGCTGACGGCAATGTGAGTATGAAGCTCTACGACATTGAGAACAGAATGTTCTTCCAGAATATTGATTACTATTTCACTGATTTAAGTAAAACTTCAAAAAGAACTTACACTTGGAGACAGCAAAAAGCACTTGATACTGCTCCTGAATTTCCTGAAGGTGCAAATGTGACATCTTCTGTTGATGAAAATGGTGATACTATAATCACATTCCCTGAGGCTGAGGGCTACTACCCTGCTGAAAACTATAAAATCAAAGTAACAAGAAACTCAAAAACAGTTTATTCGGAAACTGTGATTTCAGAATATGTCCGTGCCACAGACGATGATGTTACTGTAAATTTAGGTCAGCTTGACGCGGGAGAATATAAGGTAAAAATTGTTGCTTACAGCCCTTATGCAAAGAAAGGCGAAAAAATCAAGCAAACAATAACAGTTGAATAAAAATCAGGTCCTATACAGCACAAAGCCAACACAAAAACCGTGTTGGCTTTGTTTGTTGTATGGTGAATTAGAGTTTGTCGGGATGTTCGCGTAGTGGCAGGCTTCCACGCCTGCATTATCAGTGCAGAACGCAAAGTGCAGAGTGCAGAACGTCGGAACTGCGTTGCGATTGTAAATATAACCAATATGGTTATATATGTAGGGGCGATTCACGGTGCGGGTGTCCGGTGGACACCTCTGCGAAGCAGAAGCACCGACCGAACCGGCAGGTGAGAATATCGCCCGAATAAAGTTTTATATCACACTTTGGGACGGGTCATTCTTGAATGACCCCTACAATGTTTTCGTTTCTGTTTTAATTTAATATCTTCCCTATAATTTATAATTTATTGAATTTTTCTCAAATATTCAATGCAAAAATCCCCTTGGATTGCTCCAAGGGGACTGTTTATTTATTTATTTTGCGGACAGACAAGGATGTCTGTCCCTACGCGATTTTATAAATCTTATTTAGACTTATTTGCTTTCAGCGATTGCTGCCTGTGTGGCGGTTAGCAAAGTGGGGAATTATTCTTTACTCATTGCTTGCAATAAACTTCAATTGAATCACATATAAACACTGCTGTACCGTCAGCGTGCTTATCAATATTATTTTTGAAGCGTTCATCGCCTACATACATCTGGCCGAGACCTGCTAAAATCTCATTTGT
>JAZQUC010000140.1:0-5863 GCA_045631075.1 Candidatus Fimenecus sp.
CGACATGGCTACGATCCGACTTTTATGACAGCCCTTAATCATTGCAGATGAAAGCTTGCCTGAAATCACAGGGTCTTCTGAGAAATATTCGTAGTTTCTGCCACCTGCAGGATTTCTGTGAATGTTTACACCAGGAGCATACCAGATATCTGTTCCAAGGTCACGAGCCTCAATACCGACGCATTTACCCATTTCTTCTGCAAGTTCAACATTCCATGTACAAGCAACAGCAACTTCACAAGGATAAGCAGTACCACTGTCTGTAAATGCAATACCGTTCTGTCCTTTAATACTCGCAGGAGCGTCGTTATCCCATGTCTGAGGAATACCAAGGCGTTCAATACCGCGTGTACCATAACCACCGTCAATAACCATCATAACCATTTCATTGACTGTAAGCTGGTCAAGGAATTTATCCATAAGGTCAGGATTTTCATAAACATCCTGAAGCATGATAGTTTCATCATAAACAGCACCTGTAATAGGAGCAGTACCTTCTGTTGTCTTTTCAGGAATGATATCAATATTCTTGATTTCATCAGTTGCAGTAAGCTGTCTGAAAACAGGGTATGTTCCTTCATAATCAGCGCGTGAAAGAACAGGGAAATCACTGTAAACATCGTCAAACTTGTTTGTGATTTCAACGCCTGTCTTGTTGTCATACTTCATAACTTTGTCTTCAGCCTGAACATAATCGAATGTGTCAATATGTTCTCTTACATTTTTACCGAGAATAATATTGTAAGTACCTTTTTCAAGAATCCAAGCTTCGTTATTCTTATGGTCATAAGATGCCATATCTTCAATATCAAAGCTTACTGTAATTGTCTGGCTTTCGTTAGGCTTTAACATGTCTGTCTTTGCATAACCGCCAAGGCAGATAGCACTCTTTTCAATGCCACCGTTGTAATAAGGAGCACTGTAATAGAGCTGTACCACTTCTTTACCAGCAACGTCACCTGTGTTTGTAACCTTAACATTTGCAGTAACTTTGTTATCGTCAAAGTTATAGCTTACAAGTTCCTGAGTAAATTCGGTATATGAAAGACCATAACCGAAAGGATATTGAACTTTATCTTTAGCAAATGTTTCAAAATAACGATAACCTACATAAATACCTTCAAGGTATTCTACATAGTATTCGCCACCGTCATATTCGTTTGTACCAAAGCAAACACCTGATGGGTGGTCACTTACATTGTATGCTACTGTATCGGCAAGTCTACCTGATGGATTAACTTCACCTGTGAGCATATCTGCAACAGAAAGCATACCGAATTCACCAGGAATCCAGATAATAGCAGCACCCTTGATATTTTCATATTCGTCAACAAAGCCCATTTCAATAATATTTGAAATATTGAAAAGAACGATGATATTTTCAAAGTTAGCATTAAGCTTTTCAATAAGTGCTCTTTCATCATCACTTATACGAAGAATATCTTCTGTAAGGTCAGTGCCCTCTGCACTTGTTCGGCTAATCATAACGAGAGCTGTGTCTGAATAAGCCTTTGCATTATCCATAATTTCGTCGGTAAGTTTTGCAACAGGCATTTCAGGAAGCTGACTCTTTGTAAGGATAAGACCAAGAGCGTTATTTACAACAGGATGACTTGTTGTAGGAATAGCTTCTGTGCCACATTCGTCTTCATAAAGCTCACGAAGTTCAGTATTATATTCAATACCTTTTTCATCAAGTGCATCATAAAAACTTATTGGGTTTTCAGAAGTGATACAACCTGAACCTGCACCACCAAAGAACGGACAAACTGAACCAACACCGAAAACATTGAGCTTTTTACCATCAAGAGGTAAAACATTGTCTTCATTTTTAAGAAGAACAATACCCTCTGCTTCAATTTTTAAAGCAGTTTTTGATGTCTCCGCAACAATATTCGGGTCAATTCTACCGCTATAAGCAAAAGCACTTACGGTGCAGGTGAAGAGCAAAGTCAACACCAAAAGAAATGAAATCCCTTTCATCAAACGTTTTTTCATAAAAATCTCCTCCAAAAAAGATAATTATATGTTAATCTTATATAAAAAAATCTTGTTTGTCAATGAATTTTTATGATATAATACGAAAGGTGATTATTATGTTTAATAAATTTAATTGGGCAGTACTCGGTTGCGGAAATATAGCAAACGATTTTGCACGAGAAATGAACAAAATGGGTGGCAAAGTATATGCGGTTGCTAATCGTACTTATGAAAAAGCAAAAGCTTTTGCCGAAAAATACAATATAGAAAAAGTATATGAAAATATTGACTTGCTTTTTGAAGATAGCAATGTGGATATTGTGTATATTGCAACACCACATAACAAGCATATTGAGTATATTATAAAAGCACTTGAAAATGGTAAACATGTACTTTGCGAAAAAGCGATAACATTAAATTCTGATGAATTAAGCCAAGCAGTTAAACTTGCAAATGAAAAAAATCTTATTTTAGCCGAAGCAATGACAATTTATAATATGCCACTTTATAATGACCTTGAAAAAATTATAAATTCAGGGAAATTAGGTAATTTCCGTCTTGCACAGGTGAATTTCGGTAGCTTTAAAGAATACGATATGACAAATCGATTTTTCAATATGGATTTGGCAGGTGGTGCGTTACTTGATATCGGTGTTTATGCACTTTCTTGTGTTAGAATGTTTATGACAGAATATCCAGATGATATTCAATCTCAAGTAAAATTTGCTGAAACAGGAGCAGATGAACAGTCAAATATCATTCTTAAAAATGCAAAAGAAGAATTGGCAAGTGTGACACTTTCATTACATGCAAAACAACCAAAAAGGGCAACAATTTGTTACGATAAAGGTTACATAGAAATATTTGAATATCCGCGTGCTGACAAAGCAACAATTTACTATACCGACGACAACAGCACCGAAGAAATCACAGCAGGTAAGTTAGATGATGCTTTGTGCTATGAAATCAGTAATATGGAAAATGCTATTGAAAGCGGTAATAATACAATGCGACTTCAATACACAATTGATGTAATGAATATTATGACAACCCTTCGTAAACAATGGAATATGAAATACCCAGAAGAACAAATCTAATGTTTGTAATTAATAATGAATATAGAATAATGAAAAAAATGAATAATTAAGGGGTATTACGATGCTTAATTATTCATAATTGCAACGCAGTTCCAAAATTATTCATTCTTCACTATTCATTATTCACTTTTCACTATTTTATTATAACGCCGATTCCTTCACCGAATGTTCCACCGTTTTTAATGTATTCAACTGTGGATTTCTGTAATGATGTTTTCTGTGGAATTTTGTCGATAAAGCCGTAGTTTCCTGTTTCTTGCTTGTTTTTCATAAGGTCAGCATTTTTGAATTTTTGACCATAAAGCCAAAGATATGTTGGCTGTGGGTCTTCTTTTTCCACAACAATATCAAACATTGACTGGAATTTTAATATGTTGCTTTCAGCAGGCATAAAATTCTTGTTGCCTGGATATAAAAGCCAACTGAAACACATATACTTGTTGTCAGGGAATTTAGGAAAATATTTCTTAAAAAATTCCTGTGCCATATCAACTGATTTTACACAATCTTCATAAATAAGCTTTTCACCGCGTGGGATGTGCATATTAAAAATTTTATCACCAAAATTAAGTTTTACACCATCACGGGTTTTAGCAGGCTTGAAATACCATATGCATTTCTGATACTGAAGTCTGCCAATTTTGAATATGTTCATATTCATATGGTGCATAAGCCAATGAAGTTCAAAAACACCGTCTTCATTTGTTCTTGCCTTGTGGTCGTCAATCCATATTTTTATATCAGTCATAGTATCATAGAAAATTTCATCACTGATATTTTTTGCTCTGTACTTATCGTAAATTGTTGGTAAAAAAGCATATACAAGAGCAAGCTTCATCATAGGTTCTTGTTTAAGTGTAACTTCCCAAATTTTTTTATGACAGAAGAAAAGAAAAAAGTTCACTTTTTTCTCATTATCTTTTATATATTTTTCAACCTTGTTTGCTAAAGCTTCACTTGGATAAATCTTTAAAAATATTTCTCTTGAACGCTTAAAATCCATAGCATTTATTCTCCTCAAATTTTAATATGAATATATTACCATAAAAAATTGAAAATTCAAATAGTTATTTTATAAAATAATCGGTAACAATACTATTGAGGTGATAAAGATGAATAATCAGAACAACAATAATAAAAATCAGCAGAACAATAATCAGAAAAATAAAAATAACAACCCAAGTATGAAAAAAGATAATAACCAAAACAATAAATAATAAAATTAAGGATGCAGAAAACTGCATCCTTTTTACTGTAAAACAACAAGGTTTTTACTTATAATCTTTACCAATAAGATATCTCCACGCTGCGACATATTTTGCTGCTGCTGTTGGATTTTTGCTCTTTACATATAAGAAATGTTCCGAATCGATAAACATAAGTGATTGAACAGAAACATTAAGAACAAGCTTCAACTCGTTAATCGGCATAACGATTGTTTGTTTTGGATTAAGATAAAGCTCAAATCTGTCTTTGTAAAGACGAAGTGTAGCATCGTCTGAAAGCTCAACTCGTTTTCTCTTAACCATTGTATATACAATCTGGTCTTTTTCTTCAAATATAAGACCGCCATCAGGTGTGCTGAGAACCTTCTGTTTCCAAACAGGCTTCTGCCATTTGTCCCAATCAAGAACATTGTCAAAAACCAATTCCTTCTGTGATGGATGGAAGAAACCGTCCCTACCGAATTCAAGCTGATAACCGCAATCACAAGTAACATAATTACCTTTTGAGTGCATTGTGCCTGCTTGTTCACAATGAGGACAAACGAATAAAACTCGTTCAATATGTTCCGCAAGATTTTTACCTTTGTAAAGTCTTGGCTTTTTGCGCTGTTCCTCAAAAGCATTGACATAAATATCTCTTTTAATAATTTCGTTAACTTCTTCACCTGTCATACGACTTAATTCTTCAGCAGAATATTCACCAACAACCTTACCGCGAAGTGGACCACGACGAAGACCTGTACCCCATCTTGGCATATGGAAGAAGCCACCTTTAATACGATAGGTGATAAGTGAAACACCTAAATTCTTTACAAAATCACCTGTTCTTGGTGAAAAAAAGCCTGTTTCACCGTTTGGAGTAATTGTACCTTCAACATAGATACCGGTAGGAACACCTTCATCAGCAGAAGCCTTCATATCCTTAAAAAGAACAGATGCAGGATTATCTCTGTCCTTGATAATCCAACCTGCTAAATCCTTGAAGAAAAATTTTGCCCAGGGGTTAAGTATTGTATGGTCGCCGGCAACGAATCTTACATACTTTTTCAAAGAGCACATAATAAGAATAGGGTCAAGACCATCGGAATGGTTACCGATAACAATAAAATTCTTGCTCTTTGGTCTGTATCTTTTTGCTTTTGCACGAACAACAAGCAATACAAGTGGGAAGAAAAGTATTCTCACCGTGTTCATACAAATTCTATTTAAAAGTGTTCTTGATTTCAAAAAGTTCACATCCTGAATTTTTAATTTATTTAGACATAATAATATATATTTTATAGGAATTTCAGTAATATGTCAATGAAAACAGACGAAAAGAGAAATAAAGGACATTATACTTATATATTGTTGCAAAAAAATGCAAATTAATGTAAAATAAATAAAATCGTACCTATAAATTGGAAGTTTATCGGGATAATATGAAATTAAAATAAACCACAAATGTAGGGGTCGCTGCCCACAGCGACCCGCAGTAAGTGGACGGTAAACTTTAGAGCGGGACGATGAAGGCATCGTCCCCTACAATATTATTAATTTGATTGTAATGTAGGGGCGATT
>JAZQUC010000141.1:0-2713 GCA_045631075.1 Candidatus Fimenecus sp.
TGTCACCGCAAGGTGACAGAGGGGTTTGTAAAGTGTGTCAGTTAGTTTATTTATCAAGGAACAGACCCCTCAGTCTCACTTCGTTCGCCAGCTCCCCTTTCAGGGGAGCCAAGGAGTATCATAACCACTACAATTCCCCGCCATACTTCCAATTTATTTGTTGGTTTGTGAAAATACGCAACCACAATAATTTTGTCTGTAAAGGTTATGAACTTTACTTAATTCTATCGAGCGCTTATACCCTTCTTTTTTCTTAAAATCTGACGGCAACCAATTAACACCATATTCTTCTGCTAATTCATTACCGATTTCGTTGATTTTCTCGGCATTTTTAAGAGGACTTATTGTAAGTGTTGTTGTGAAATAATCAAATCCGTTTTCTTTAGTTTCCTGTGCTGTTTTTTGAAGTCTTAAACGATAACACTTAAAGCATCTTTCACCACATTCACGACAATCTTCAAGCCCTTTTGCCATCTCGTAAAACCTTTCACTTTCGAAATCGCAATCAAGCATTCTGACAGGATATTTCGTTTCCATTTCGCCGATTAAACGCTTTTGCTCTGCTTTTCGTTTTTCGTATTCAGTTTCAGGGTATATATTAGGGTTATAATAAAGCACAGTTATATTGAAATACTGTGATAAATATTCAATGCAATAGCTACTGCAAGGTGCACAGCAAGAATGAAGAAGAAGTGACGGCACTTTATCCCCTAAATTTTCAATAATTTTATCAAGTTGTTTTTGGTAACTGATTTTTTGCATAATTGATTCCTTTAAATAAAAACGGGACGATGTGGGCATCGTCCCCTACTATTATTCTTCGTTGCGTTTAAAGAATCTGCGCTCTTCTGTTTCTTCCTTTTTTTCTACGGGAAGAATTTCGACCTTGACCTTGCCTATTCTTCGTTCTTCAACATTAAGCACTGTAAATTTTACATTTTCGAACTGAATCTCGTTCATTTCGCCATCCTGTGGCAAGAAACCGAGAACACTGATAATATATCCGCCGATTGTGTCATAATCACCTTCAGGGAATGTCTTACCTGTACATTCTTCTACTTCTTCAATATCAGTAATACCGTCAACCTCAAAGGTTGTATCATTGATGATTGAGATTTCTTCGTCCTCCTGGTCATATTCGTCCTGAATATTACCAACAATAGATTCAAGCAAGTCTTCAAGCGTTACAATACCTGCTGTACCGCCATATTCGTCAACAACAACTGCCATCTGAACTCGTTTTTCTGTCATTTCAGTAAAAAGCTCACCACAGCGTTTTGTTTCAGGAACATAATATGCAGGTCGCATCATATCCTTAACTGTTTTTGACTTTGGAAGATTTGTACCAACATATTTAAGAAAGTCTTTAATATAAACGATACCGATAATATTATCAGGGTCTTCCTTAAAAACAGGAATTCTTGAAAAACCGTTTTCAATTGAAAGATTTACTGCTTCACTTAATGGTTCTTCTTCATCAACACAAACCATATCAGTACGGTGAGTCATAATGTCAGCAACATCAATATCATCAAACTCAAAAATGTTGTTAATCATTTCAATCTGAGTATCTTCGATAACGCCTTTTTCACCACCAACATCAACCATCATACGGATTTCTTCTTCCGTAACAACTTCTTCGTCAGCGTGAGGGTCAATTCCCATAAGTCTCAAAACACCATTAGTTGAAAGAGCAAGGAATTTGACAACAGGTCTTGTGATTTTAGCAACAAAAACGAGAATTGGTGCTGCCATAAATGCCATTTTTTCAGGCTTACTCATTGCAATTTTCTTTGGTACAAGCTCACCTAACACAAGAGAGAAATATGACATAATCAATGTGATTAAAACAGTTGAAAAACCGCTGATAATCCCAACAGGAATTACATCAACAACAGGTGTTTTTGCAATTGCATTTGAAAGCATCTCTGCAAAGGACTGTGCAGCAGTAGCAGATGTCAAGAACCCTGCCAATGTAACACCAATCTGAATTGTTGAGAGAAATGAACTTGTATTTTCTGTAAGCTTTTTAATTTGTTTTGCTTTTTTGTTACCCTCCGAAGCCATTTTGTCAATTTTGTTGTCATTAAGGGTAACGATTGCCATTTCTGACATTGAAAAGAATGCATTGACAAAAATCAATGCAAAAAGGGTTACTATCTTAAAAATAATACTCCCTGGGTCTGTGTCCATTCGACATAACCATCCTTATATAAATTTTAATTTAATATTCAACAGAATATCAGTATGTATTTTATAACAAATTATGTATTTCGTCAAGTACGGTGCAAACCCATTAATTTTCATATATTCTATATTGTACACAAACCGGGTGATTTTTTTATAAAACTATATGATTTTTTAGGGTCAAATCTATTTACTTTTTACGACAAAAGTGATATGATTTATAATGTATGAATGGGCATATATCAATGTAATATGCTTTTGTACTTATTTAATATTTAATTCCATTAAGGAGGAAATAAAAATGGCAGAAAATAAGACACCCATAGTTCGTCAAAAGAAAACTATGGACGGTAATACTGCTGCTGCTCACGTTTCTTATGCGTTTACAGAAGTAGCTGGTATTTACCCAATCACTCCATCTTCACCTATGGCTGACTACGTTGACCAGTGGTCTGCACAGGGTAGAAAAAACATTTTCGGCACACAGGTTCGTGTTGCTGAAATGCAGTCAGAAGCAGGTGCAGCA
>JAZQUC010000142.1:0-16074 GCA_045631075.1 Candidatus Fimenecus sp.
GGCTGATAGCCTTCGTTAAGAAGAACTGTTTCAATCTGGCTTGGGAATACGTTAACACCACGGATAATGAGCATATCGTCACTTCTGCCCATTGGCTTTGCCATTTTGATGAATGTTCTGCCACAAGAACACTTTTCACGAGTAAGAACACAGATGTCTCTTGTACGGTAACGAAGAAGCGGGAATGCCTCTTTATCAAGGGCTGTGAATACCAATTCACCCTTACTGCCTTCAGGTAAAACCTCACCTGTTTCAGGGTCTATGATTTCAGCAAGGAAATGGTCTTCATTAATGTGCATACCTGTCTGTGCTTCACACTCAAAGGAGACACCGGGACCTGATGTTTCTGTAAGTCCGTAAATGTCATAAGCCTTAATGCCAAGTGCGTCTTCAATCTGATGGCGCATTTCGTTTGTCCAAGCTTCCGCACCGAAGATACCCGCCTTAAGAGGAATCCGGTCAGGTGTGTAGCCCTGTTCCTTTAATGATTCAGCTATATATGCAGCATATGAAGGTGTGCAACAAAGGATTGTTGAGTTAAGGTCCATCATAAACTGAATCTGTCTTTCTGTATTACCTGATGACATAGGAAGTGTAAGGCATCCTACCTTATGACCGCCGCCGTGGAGACCTGCTCCGCCTGTGAAAAGTCCGTAACCGTATGCAACCTGTAAAACATCTTCATCCGAGCCGCCTGCAGCAACGATTGCACGTGCACAGCAGTCTTCCCACAAGTCAACGTCGTGCTGTGTATAGAAAGCAACAACACGTCTTCCCGTTGTACCTGATGTTGAGTGAATTCGAACACATTCGTTAAGAGGCTTTGCAAGCAAACCATAAGGATAAGCATCTCTTAAATCTGCTTTTGTAAGGAAAGGAAGCTTATGTAAATCTTCAATTCCTTTGATATCGTCAGGTGTAACACCTTTTTCATCCATTAAATTCTTGTAGTAAGGCACATTTTCATACACATGCTTTACCTGTTTAACCAATTTCTCTGATTGAAGTTTTTTGATATCTTCAACAGGCATGGTTTCGATTTCTTTCTGATAATACATTTTTTCCATTTTACATTCGTCCTTTCTGCAATTTGCTATGGAATAAGTGGTTTTTTGGATTGCAGAAGCAAATAAAAAGTCCTCTGCATTCCAATCGGAACACAGAGGACGAGAAAATTCCCGTGGTACCACCTCTATTTACCATTATCTCACGATAACGGCCTCCGAGTGCAAACACACCCTTGTCGATATAACGGTCGAACCCGTTTGACCTACACAGTTCAATTTGACCTTCAGCCAACGACTTACGGAATGAATTCACCGACTTTACATTACTGCATCACACCATACGCAGCTCTCTTTGAATGATATTTTCGGATACTATTTTCCGTTCAAACGTCTTTATCACTTTAAGATTTTAGCACACTAAATCCTCAAAGTCAAGTAGTTTTTTAATTTATTCACAAAAATATCCCTGAAGATTGAAATTATGTTGCATTGGCCCGTGACCACTTCCCAAATCGAGCATAGCATTCAAGGCTCCAATCACATATTCTTTTGCCTTTTGAACTGATTGCGATAGCGTGTATCCTTTTGCCAGATTTGATGCAATTGCACTTGATAAAGTACATCCTGTACCGTGCGTATTATGATTTTCAATTCTTTTGCTTGGGAACCATATTGCATCACCATTTACATAAAGCAAATCATCAGCATTATCCTTACTATGCCCACCTTTTAGAAGAACAGCACAACCATATTTATCGAAAGTCCACTTTGCAACACTCAACATATCATCTTTATTCTCGATATCAGCACCTGAAATTACTTGTGCTTCAGGAATATTTGGCGTAATCAGTGTTGCGATAGGAAAAAGTTTTTCTATAAACACCTGAACTGCGTTATTATTCATTAATGAAAAACCTGAACTTGCTACCATAACAGGGTCAACAACTATATTTTCAGGTGAATAATGTATAAGTCTGTCAGCAATAACATTCACAAGCTCAACCGACGATACCATTCCGATTTTTACAGCATCAGGAAATATGTCTTCAAAAATTGCATCAAGCTGTTGTTTAAGGAAATCAGGTGTTGATTCCTGAATTGCCCTTACACCCATTGTATTCTGTGCAGTAAGTGAAGTTATTACGCTCATTGCATAAACTCCGTTCATTGTCATTGTCTTGATATCTGCCTGAACACCTGCACCACCACTACAATCACTACCTGCTATTGATAAAACCTTTTTCATACATATTCTCCTCAGGTAATCTCATTTGTAAATCGAGTTTTTATTTTCTTTGCTTCTTCTTTTGGATTTTTTGATTTCATCATTGCAGAAACAACACAAACCCCTGCAATCCCTGATTTTTCAAGTATGCTTATATTATCTACATTCAAGCCACCAATTGCATTTACAGGTATTGGTACAGTTTTTACGATATCCTTAAGAGTGTCAACTGAAGTGATAATAGTTTTAACTTTTGTGGTTGTTGGATAAATTGCACCAACGCCAAGATAATCAGCACCATTTTTGTATGCTTCAAGTGCCTGTTCTGTGGTTTTAGCTGTTGCTCCTATTATCTTATTCTCTCCTAATATCTCTCTTGCAATATTTACAGGCATATCACTTTGACCTAAATGAACACCTTCTGCATCAATTGCCATTGCAACATCAATACGGTCATCAATAATAAGTGGAACATTGTATCTTTGTGTAATAGTATGAACCTTTTTTGCAATAGAAATATAATCTCTTGTACTCTTATCCTTTTCTCTTAACTGAAGTATGGTTACGCCACCTTTTAAAGTTTCTTCAACCCTGTATAAAAAATCAGTTTCAGTAAATCCTGTACTATCAGTAATAAAATATAGTGTTGTGTCTATTTTATTCATTTTTAACCTCAATTCTCAATAAATGTTCTACCTGTATATCAGACAACACAGACAGATTATCCAAAAGATTAAAAAGAAAGCTCCCATTACCCTTTTCAGTTTTGGAAAGTTCACCACAAATTCCAAGAATTGCACATGCAGTAATCAATGAATTGATACTATTTTCAACTGATAAAAAGCATCCACATAATACTCCAAGCAAACAACCTGTTCCTGTCAGCTGTGCCATTTGTGTTGTACCGTTACGAATATATACTATCGTATTACCATCAGTAATAACATCTGTTTTCCCACTTGCAAGAATCATTGTTCCATAGCATTGAGCAAGTTTTACCGATATTTCACTTATCATTTCAATATCAAGAGTATTATCAGCATCTACACCTGAACTACTATAACAATCTTCGTATAAAGCATAGATTTCCGAATAATTTCCCTTAATTGCTGTTGGTCTATTTTCTTTCAAGAGTTCTTTAATAAAATTTCGTCTTAATTCAGAACAAGCTATTCCAACAGCATCTATGACAAACGGAATATTATTATTTTCTGCTGTTTTTGCAGACAATTCAATTGATTGCATACGAACATCAGTAATATTCCCAAGATTAAGCACCAAGGCGTCTGCATTATGTGTTATTTCCTGAACCTCAAGAGAATGCTCTGCCATAATTGGCATTGCACCAATTGCCAATATACCATTTGCGCAAAGATTTATTGATATGGGATTTGTTATACAGTGTACAACAGGTTTTTTATTTTTTAATTTTCTTCGGATTTCATTTATTATTTGATAATTCATTGTATTTTTCCTTTTTTAATTTGCTTATGACAAAATAAATGATTGCAATTACAATAAAAGCAATAATGCAGCTTTTAGAAACTATATGCCATACGGGAGATGTTAAATTAAAAATGCCAGTAGGTATTTCAATAACAACATATAAAATTGCACCTATCGCTGCAATACATGCAGTATTACTGACGACACTCTTTTTATCATCATATACTTTTTCTGAAAGCATATTCTGTATATTTTTAAGTATACCATTTGCTGCAATCTTCTTCAAAAATACCAATGCAATACTACCACCAATAAGTGTTCCACAAATAAAAGATGGTACATAAAACAACCAACTTAAACCTTCTTTACCCCAAAGGAATGTCATTACAGGATAAGAAGCTATTGCACCAATAATTCCTGTACCGATAACTTCACCAATTACAGCAAAAAGAATATTTCCCTTTGACATTCTGTAAAACACTCCTGAAAGGAATGCACCAAACACTGCACCAGTAAGTGCTATTGGTGGAATACCCATAGTAACCATTCGTATAATACCAATAATTGTTGCACATACAAGAGAATACCAAGGTCCCATAAATACCGAGCAAACAATATTGATAAAATGAGCCATAGGACACATTCCTTCCACACGCAAAAATGGTGAAATTACAACTCCAAGTGCAATAAGCACAGCAAGTACGGTTATTTTTAATATTTGATTTTTTCTTGACATTTTATTTTCCTCTTTTCGTATTGATTTTATAGACAAAGCATCACACTTTGTTCGGTCGATACTCATTAGTATCCTCTCACCCTGAAACACAGGTTCCCATCGCATTACGAAAAGCACAGGGCGCTCCCCCTCTGCCTGATTATTCTCTTTCTATCACCTCATTTCATAGAAAAACAAAAAACGGAGACACCCAATATGGATATCTCCGAAAAAATCTACTAATTCTATGACTTCCTACGCCGGCATTATCCGTATCAGGTTAAAGGGTCAAAGTTAGATTACTTTTTCTCAGCCTGCCTTACAAGCTCCCCTGTGTTTATTTGTTTTTATTATTATAATGCTAACAAAAGCATAATTCAAGACCTTTTATGAATTATAACCTAATTCAAAAGCCTTTTTATTCATTTCTACGAATTTTGGTGCAACTGTGTTTTCAATTGCTTTAATCCAGCTTTCGTAAGGAATGTCGAAGTATTTTGATGCCTTACCCATAAGAACAATGTTAACAGCCTTTGATGAGCCTGCCTGTTCAGCAAGTGAAAGTGCATCAAGAGCATCAACGCTGACGCCTTTATCTGTTAATTCGTCAAGTACATTTTCAGGATATTCTGCTGCACCGATAATAACAGGCATTGGTTCAATCTGCTGAGTATTCACAACGATTTTGCCATCCTTTTTAAGGAAACTTGCGTAACGACCTGCTTCAAGCTTTTCGAATGAAATAATAATATCTGCTTCACCGTCTGTAATGATTGGTGAATATACTTTTTCACCGAAACGAACATAAGTTACAACAGAGCCACCACGCTGACTCATACCGTGAACTTCACTTACCTTTACGTCATAGCCTTCATCAACGAGAAGACGACCTAACAACTTTGATGCGAGCAAACTACCCTGTCCACCAACACCAACTATCATAACACTAACAGTTTTCATTTTTCGTCTCCTCCCTTACACGATTGCATCGAATGCGCAAAGCTGTTTACATACGCCACAGCCTACGCACAATGTTGCATCAACTTTTGCCTTGCCGTCCTTCATACTGATTGCAGGACAACCAAGTGTCATACATCTCTTACATGACTTACACTTATCGTTATCAACAGTAAGTGCAGGTTGAGGCTTAACTGACTTAAGAAGCACACATGGTCTGCGTGAAATAATTACTGATGGCTCTTCAACTGCCAATTCTTCCTTAACTACATCATTACAAGCCTTAAGGTCATATGGGTCAACAACTCTTACACGATTGATACCAAGAGCCTTACAAAGTGCTTCAAGGTCAACCTTTGCTGCAGGGTCACCCTTAATGTTATAACCTGTTGTAGGATTCTGCTGATGACCTGTCATACCTGTAATTGAGTTATCAACGATAATAACAGTTGAATTAGTAGCATTATAAGCCACATTTACAAGACCTGTCATACCTGAATGCATAAATGTTGAGTCACCGATAACGGCAACGCTCTTCTTTTCAGCTTCACTACCCCTTGCAAGGTTAAAGCCGTGAAGACCTGAAATTGAAGCACCCATACAAAGAGTTGAGTCAAGAGCGCTGAGTGGTGGTGCTGAACCGAGAGTATAACAACCGATATCACCAAGTGCTGTAATCTTATTTTTAGCAAGAGTATAGAACAAGCCTCTGTGTGGACAACCTGCGCACATCATTGGTGGTCTGTTTGGAATAACTGAATCAGCAGAAACGCTTTCAGGTAATTCCTTGCCAAATGCTTTTGCAATAGTTGCCTGAGAAAATTCACCTAAAATTGAGAATTTTTCTTTACCAACACAATCTATACCAAGTGCTTTTACATGATTTTCAATAAATGGGTCAAGTTCTTCAACAACATAAAGAGTCTTAACTTTTGAAGCAAAATCCTTAATAAGCTTTACAGGTAATGGATATGACATACCGATTTTAAGGATACTTGCATCCTCGCCCATTACTTCCTTAACATACTGATAAGAACAACCTGCTGTGATAATACCGATTTCATTTGAGTTCATTTCAACTGTATTGTATTCACAGTTTTCTGCAAGTTCCTGAAGTTTAAGAGTTCTTTCTTCAACAAAAGGATGACGCTTAATGGCGTTAGCAGGTGCCATTATGTATTTTGCAGGATTCTTTTCATAATCCTTTAATGTTGCAGGTATTTTGTCCCCTGTTTCAACGATTGACTGGCTGTGTGCAATTCTTGTACACATACGAAGAAGAACAGGTGTATCATATTTTTCTGATAATTCAAAAGCATTTTTTGCGAATGTATATGCTTCCATTGAGTCAGCAGGTTCAAGCATAGGCACTTTTGATGCCATTGCGTAATGACGAGAATCCTGTTCATTCTGTGATGAGTGCATTGCAGGGTCATCAGCAACACAAATTACCATACCACCGTTAACACCAGTATATGAAAGTGTGAAAAGCGGGTCTGCAGCAACGTTAAGACCAACATGCCTCATAGCACAAGCAGACCTAGCACCTGCAAGTGATGAGCCGAATGCAACTTCACAAGCTACCTTTTCATTTGGTGCCCATTCGCTATGGATATCATCAAATTTACTTAAAAATTCTGTAATTTCAGTTGATGGTGTACCTGGATAGCTTGATACTACACCTAAACCACCATCGTGCAAGCCTTCTGCCACGGCCTGATTACCAATCAATAATTTTTTCATATTCAATCTCTTTTCTATATATAATTAGGATTTGTTTTGTGAGTCAACAAGACCTTCACCACCGTACATCTTACGGAGCTTTGGTTTTTCGATTTTACCTGTTGGGTTACGAGGTACATCTGCGAAAATAATCTTTCGAGGTCTTTTATATCTTGGAAGGCTCTTACAGAATTCGTTGATTTCTTCTTCTGTACAAGTCATACCGTTTTTAACTTCAATGATTGCAGTTGCAATTTCACCAAGTCGTGCATCAGGAAGACCGATAACTGCAACGTCCTTGATTTTTTCATGTGAAGCCATAAAGTTTTCAATCTGCACAGGATAAAGGTTTTCACCACCTGTGATAATAACGTCCTTCTTACGGTCAACAAGGAAGATAAAGCCGTCTTCATCAAGCATAGCCATATCACCTGTCAAAAGCCAACCGTCTTTAAGAGTTGCTTTTGTTGCTTCTTCGTCACGGTAGTAGCAAGTCATAACACCAGGACCTTTAAGACAAAGTTCACCAACATCACCCTGTGCTACTTCGTTTCCGTCAGGGTCGATAATCTTCGTTTCCCAACCGTAACCAGGAACACCGATTGCACCAACCTTGTGAACATTTTCAACACCCAAATGCACAGCACCAGGCCCGATGGATTCTGAAAGACCGTAGTTTGTGTCGTACTGCTGATTTGGGAAATATTCAAGCCAACGCTTGATAAGACTCTGTGGTACAGGCTGTGCACCAATATGCATAAGTCTCCAGTTTGAGAAATCAAATTCGTTCAAATCGATTTCACCACTGTCAATAGCGTTGAGAATATCCTGAGCCCAAGGAACAAGAAGCCAAACGATAGAGCATTTTTCTTCACTTGCTACTTTAAGGATATTTCTTGACTGTGTACCCTTAAGGATAATTGCTTTTGAACCTGTTAAAAGGCTACCAAACCAGTGCATTTTTGCACCTGTGTGGTAAAGTGGTGGAATACAAAGGAAACAGTCATCCTTTGTCTGTCCGTGATGAGCCTGTTCACAACGACAAGAGTGAATGAGGCTTTCGTGATTATGTAAAATTGCTTTTGGGAAGCCTGTTGTACCTGATGAGAAGTAAATTGCTGCGTCATCAGATTCTTCAAGCCAACATCCGTGATAACTACTTGAACATTCAGAAACAAGTTCATTGTAATCGTCAGCAAATGCAGGACAGCTTCCACCAAAATAAATGAGCTTGCATTTTTTACTGATTTTTTCAGCTACTGCCTCAACTCGTCCAACGAATTCGTTACCGAAAACGAGAACATCAGCTTCTGCCAAAACAAGACAGTAAACAATTTCGTCCGATGAATAACGGAAATTAAGTGGCACTACTAAAGCACCTGTCTTTAAGATACCAAAATATATAGGCAACCAGTCGATGCAATTCATTAAAAGAATTGCAACCTTATTACCCTTTCCGATACCATTATTAGAAAGCATATTTGCAAATCTGTTTGCTTTTTCCTCAAACACGCTCCAAGTGATTTCACGACGATAAGGGCGTCTTGCACTTGATTCAACAAGTTCAAATTCACTCCATGTAATTCTTCTTGTTTCAGGCTGTTCAGGATTAATTTCAACCAATGCCACATCATTTGGAAATTCACGGGCATTTTTTTCAAGTAAGTGTACGATTGTCATATCATAGTCTCCAAAAACACAATATTTTGATATTTTACTTTATTTGCCACAAAAAATCAATAGACACCATAAAATAATATTTTTTCAACAATTTAATTAACATATTTGCTTTAAAGTGCTAAACTTTAAAGCGTTAAAGTAAATATATCATATTGTTCTTTAATTGTCAAGGAAATTTTTATAAAAAATCAAGTCAGAAGTTCAACAAGTACTATAAATCAGGATAAAAAATCAGGACTTGGAAACATATCCAAGCCCTTTTTTAGTTAGAACATATTTGCTAATCTTTTTACTGAATTATATAAATTCTTTACACCGTCGAAAACATCTTTTTCTTCAAAATCATCAAGATAGCTACTTGCTTCAAGCGTAAGATAACCGTCATAACCGATTTCTTTGAGTGCTTGAGCTACTGCAACAAAGTCGATATTCATTGAAAATGGAATCTGGTGAGAATCGTGAAGCTTATCATTATCGTGTATATGAAGTGCTTTAAGTCTTTTACCTAATGCATGTATCATTTCAGGTGCAGATGTGTCACTACCCTTCATTTCTGCGTGACCGATATCAAGACAAGCAACAAAATAATCGTCATTTACTGCATCAAGGTGAGCATTAAAGCTTTCAGGGGTTGCACAGGCTGCAAAAGATGAGTGTTCTGCATTTTCATACCAATTCCACATATTTTCTGTCGCAATTTTCACATTATGCTCTTTTGCAAAAGGCAACAAATCAAAATACATTTCTGCATTTTCCTGTGGTGTACCATTGTTCATTGGGTGGATAATGCAAATTTCACCACCTGCTTCGGCAACACACTCAATTGCTCTTTTAAGAAAATCTGCACTTTTGGGTGATGATGGAAATGGTGCATGACCCTGATTGCAAATAATACCATTATCAAGACCTATTTGCTTTAATTTTCGTGCAAATGCAAGGTAATTACTTTGTGCAGTAGGATGACTTGCAGGGACTAAAATTCCATTTTTCTTTTCACACATATCAAACATTGAAAAGTCCCAGGCATCAAAACCTGCTTTTGCTACAAGTTCAACTGCTTTTTCTTCACCAATATGTGATGCTATTGAACCAATTTCAGTAGAAATTTTCATTTTATCACAACCTTACCCAAAATCAATTTTATCAAAACAGATTATATCATATACAATCAGATATTGCCATATAATTTTTATTTAATTACCTAAAACAAGCAAATCAGCCAACACAAAATTTCTGTGTTGGCTTTACTTTGAATAAGATTATTTATTTTTGCATTCTTCGATAACGCTGTATGCCATTTCAGGATAATCGGTTATAATGCAGTCAGCACCATTTTCAGTAAGTCTTTTTACATCTTCCTTTTCGTTAATTGTCCAATATTGAACTGCAATATTATAAGAATGAGCATAATCCAGCATTTCCTTTGAACCAAGGTCGATAAAGTCGTTAATCATTCCGCCGTACGGAATTTGCAAAGCAACATATGAAGGATTAGTTTCTTTCAGGTCAAGCCCCAGTGCAAAGTAAAGGTAAAATCCCACAGCTTCAATTGCATCTGCAGTACGTGGCATTTCAGGATAATCAGATTTCATATATGAAGACACATCAGGTGCAAATGTTGACCAGACAGTTCTGTCCGTGAGATTTCTTTCAGAAATTATTGAATAAAGCTTGTCAACTGCGCGTTTTCCGTCAGCACCGATACTCTTTATTTCAATAAGATAATTATACTTCTTGCCACCACAATTTGCTTCAACATAGTCAATTATGCTGTCACATGTTACAACTCTTAAATTTTCAGGAATTTCGTCGCCACGCAATCCTCTGTACGGGTATTCACCGTCAACCTCAAAATTCTCACCAAGGTTAAGAACCTGTGTCTCCTCAAAGGTAAGAGATGAAACGTAAACATTCTTTTTACCGAATGCTTCAACAGCATTTGAAGTATCATCGAAAGTCAGGTTATGTTGCAAAATCAATTCACCGTCAGCTGTAATCTGAACATCAAATTCAAGCGTATCAACACAGGCATCGTCACCTTTTTCTATTATGTTTTCAAATGCCATCAGTGTATTCTCAGGTGCATTACCTGCACCCGAACGATGTGCTGCAATATCAGGGTTAAGATATTCAACAATATATGGATTTTCAATTGACTCAAAAGGATTAGCTACCGTTATCGCATTGTTTGAATCACTTAAAGAATAGCCTGTGGGAAGAAGGAAAACAACTGTAAGAATTGTACAAATTGCTTTCTTAATAGTCAAAATTATGGAATACATAAAAACTGCCTCACTTATAATATAATAACAAATATTATAACACAAAAGCATACATTTTACAACGACGAAAAATATGAGCATAAAAAAACAAGAGTCTTCCAAAAGGAAAACTCTTAATTTTGGTGGGCAGGGGTGGTGTTTGTAGAAAGTCCTGCATTCTGCCTCGCTGTGAATTGGGAAATAAAAACAAGTACCATAAGTCCCACGGGCTAAAAATGCTCCACCGGAGCATTTTCTTAACGCCCTTTCGAATCCACCCTTTCTTCCTTTTCACAAACAAAAAAATAAGAGTCTTCCAAAAGGAAAACTCTTATTTTTGGTATGAATGATTATAACGGATTACCTAAAACATATTTTTCACGGCACCATCATACACATTCTTTTCATACCAAAAGCACCTCTTCATAGTATAAATGAGGAGATGAAATAATGTCAACATTTATTGAAGAATTCTATTACGGTAACATTGAGCCGCAAGAGGTCAATTCCGAATTAACACCTAAACTCAAGAAGAAACTGAGTAATCTTGCAGAGAAAGAAGAACAGCTTACTGCAAGGCTGACCGGTGAGGATAAGGAGCTGTTTCAAAATTATGTAAGTGCTTATATTGAATTCTCAACAACAAGTAACGCTGACAGCTTTATATCAGGCTTCCGGCTCGGTGCAAGATTTACATACGAAACTTTTGTGGAAAAATAGTATTATTTTCGGTAGCGGCTACCGAAAATGAATCCGTACATTCGACTAACCTCCCATTATAAGGTAAAATGAAATTACCAAGTAACAGGAGGTTTTGTTATGGAAAGAAAAACTAAAATTAAGTTCACGGATTTTGAGTGCAACTTGCTTATTAACGGTATGAATGAGTTCCGCAATATGCTTTTGGCGGAGAATTTGCCTACTGAGGATGTTGATGAGCTGTTACTGAAAATCATTGATAAAAGCGAAAAATAAGGAGGAAGTTATTATGTTAAACGGAAATACTATTAGTTATCGCAGAGTTGGAGATTACAATATTCCGAATCTCACACTCCCACCCGAAGAAGCAAACATCAGGCTTGGCAAATGGGGTATGTTACATAAGGATTATCTTGAAAAACATAACCGTGTTCTTTTTAATGTGTTACTTACACAAGGCAAGCTTTATCAGCATTGTTCAGAGATAGAAAATCAGGCGCAACAGATGTTTGATACGATTGTTGAGCAGATGAAAGAAACCGAAGGTGTGACTGAGCACCTAAAAGCGGATAACCAAATGGAATGGGTATGCATGATGCAAAATATTGAAGCAAGGGCGAGTGAGTTTGTATGTGCAGAAATTATATACACATAAATAGGACAAGATAAAACAGTCAATACAAAGCGGCAAGGAGATTTTCTTTTTGCCACTTTAATTTTACACAGATTTTACATAGATATACTTTTGGATTTTACTTGATAACTGTAAAATACAGGTAAAATGCAAGTAAAATAACATATTATATAAATCGGAGGTTAAAACAAATGGATGTTTTTGACGTGTTAACTCTCATAGGTGGCCTTTGCTTGTTCCTCTTCGGAATGAATCTTATGGGTGACGCTCTCGAAAGAAGTGCAGGCAGTAAGCTTGAGCATATGATAGGCAAGCTCACAACAGGTAAATTCGCAGGACTTATGACAGGCCTTGGTGTTACAGCTGTAATTCAGAGCTCATCTGCCACTACAGTTATGGTTGTAGGCTTTGTAAACTCAAAGCTTATGACTCTCAAGCAGGCAATTCATGTCATTATGGGTGCTAATATCGGCACCACCGTTACTGCGTGGATTCTCAGTCTCAGCGGTATTTCGGGCAGTAATATATTCCTGAAGTTACTTAAACCTACTTCATTTACGCCTGTTCTTGCTCTTGTCGGGATTATCTTTGCTATGTTTACAAAGAGCAATAAGAAAAAGGATATCGGTGTAATTCTCCTCGGCTTTGCAACCCTTATGTTCGGTATGGATACTATGTCAGATGCCGTTTCAGGACTTCGTGATATTCCTCAGTTCCAGGAAATGTTCATTATGTTCAAGAATCCTATTCTCGGTGTTCTTGTAGGTGCTGTTCTTACCGCTGTTATTCAGTCAAGCTCCGCTTCAGTAGGTATTCTTCAGGCTCTTGCAGCAACGGGTGCAGTTTCCTTCGGTGCGGCAATCCCTATTATTATGGGTCAGAACATCGGCACTTGTATCACGGCTCTGCTTTCATCTGTAGGAACAACTAAGAACGCAAGAAGAGCGGCTCTTGTCCATCTTTCCTTTAATGTCATTGGTACAGTAGTATGTATAGGTGCATTCTCTGTTATCAAGGAAGTGTTTGCTCCTGCCTTACTTGATGAGTCAGCAACTCATGCAGGTATTGCAACCGCTCACTCCCTGTTTAACCTTATTTGCACTCTCCTTCTTCTTCCTATGTCAGGTATTCTCGAAAAGCTCGCATACAAGCTTATTCCCGACGGAGATAAGGATGTTAAAACTGCAGAGCTTGATGACAGACTTCTCGTTACTCCTGCTATCGCTCTTGAATGTGCTCATAAGCTTACCTGTGAAATGGCTGAAATTTCAACAGGTGCTCTTAAAAGCAGTATAGAATGTCTTACACAGTACGATAAAAACAAGGCTGAAAAGATACGTGAAATTGAAGACAAAACCGATCATCTCGAAGATGTTATCGGAACATACCTCATTAAGATCAGCACCAAGCAGCTGAATGAAAACGAGGGTACTCTTGCATCTATGCTTCTTAAAGCAATCGGTGACTTTGAAAGAATTTCCGACCACGCCGTAAACATTCTTGAATCAGCAGAGGAAATGCGTGATAAGGGAATTGTATTCTCCGACAGTGCAAAAACAGAAATGGATTCACTTTCAGCTGCAACGGCCGAAATAACAGAAATGTCTTATCTTTCATTCATAAATGAAGATGCAGAAAAGGCTACTCTTGTCGAGCCTCTTGAGCAGGTTATTGACAGAATGAAGGAGCTTCTTCGCACAAGACATATTGACCGTTTACGTATGAGTGAATGTAGTATTGAAGCAGGCTTTGTATGGAGCGACCTTATTACCAATATGGAAAGAGTTTCTGACCATTGCTCGAATATCGCAGGCTGTGTAATTGATACAAAACAGCAGAATATGAACCTTCACGAGTCTCTTAAAACTCTTCGCAGTGACAGTCCCGTTTACAGAGAGAAATATACTGAATACACCAAAAAATATCTTTCTTTTGTGTAAAAAAATAAAAATGATAGCGTTGCTTCGAAGTGAAGTGACGCTTTTCTTTTACCGTGATTTTACAACAATTTGATTACGGATTTTACAAAACAGATTTAGAATACAGGTGTAGTTAAGAAAAAACTGCAAAAAATACAAATCAAAGGAGTAATTAAAAAATGAAAAAGATTATCAGTTTATTAACATTGGCTATTGTGCTTGTCTGTGTTCTCACAGCTTGCGGAGGTAACAAAGAAGCTGTTGCAACTGATGGCTCAACATCTATGAACAAGGTTATCGGTGCTTTAGGTGAGGCATTCGAAACAGACACCGGTATTACAGTAACTTATAATGCAACAGGTTCAGGTGCAGGTATTCAGGCTGTTCAGGAAGGCAGATGCGACATCGGTCTTGCAAGCCGTAATCTTAAAGATGAAGAAAAGGCAAATGGTCTTGAAGAAACTATTCTCGCTTATGATGGCATTGCAATTATCGTTAACCCTGCAAACCCTATAAAAGACCTTGATGTAGAAACAATCGCAAAAATCTACACAGGTGAAATCAAGAATTGGAAAGAAATCGGCGGTAAAGATGCTGAAATCGTACTTATCGGTCGTGAAGCAGGCAGTGGCACAAGAGACGGTTTTGAATCGATTACAGATACCGAAGACAAATGTGCATACCGTCAGGAACTTACATCAACAGGTGATGTTATCACAACCGTTGCAAGTAATCCCAATGCAATCGGTTATGTTTCTCTTGCATCAGTTAAGGATACCGTAAAAGCCCTCACCGTTGACGGTGTAAATCCAAGTGAAGAAACAATTAAAAACGGCACTTATGTTGTACAGCGTCCTTTCGTACTTGTAACTAAAACCGACGTAACTCTTTCCGAAAGTGCACAGGCTTTCTTCGATTTTATCACTTCAGAAGCAGCACACGAGATTATCACATCAGCAGGTGTTGTTCCTGCTAACTAAGGATTTGAGCGACGGTGGTATTCTGCCGCCGCTTATTCCATTGAGGTATTCTATGAACAAAAAAAGATTATTTGAAAATATCATACACGGAATTTTTCTTGTGTTGGGCCTTATAACTGTTGGTTGTGTTCTGCTTATTACTGTGTATCTCATTATATCAGGTTTGCCTGCAATTAAAGAAATTGGTTTGTATGATTTCTTATTCGGAAAAGAGTGGGCATCTACAGCAGAAGAGCCTAAATACGGAATATTACCTTTCATATTGACAAGTGTGTATGGCACAGCAGGAGCAATACTGATAGGAGTACCTATAGGCTTTTTTACTGCGGTTTATCTTTCAAAAGTTGCAAATAAAAGGGTTCGTTCTGTTATAGAGTCTGCCATAAACCTTCTTGCAGGCATCCCCTCAGTTGTATATGGTCTTGTTGGTATGCTTGTGCTTGTACCTGCAATCAGAGAAATATTCAATATTCCTGACGGTGCGAGCTTGCTTGCTGCTATCATTGTTCTTGCCATTATGATATTGCCGAATATTATTAAAGTATCAATTACAGCTCTTGATGCGGTTCCGAAGGAATACGAGGATGCTTCTCTCGCTTTAGGTGCTACAAATATTGAAACCTACTTTAAGGTTTCAGTTCCTGCCGCCAAAAGCGGTATTGCCGCCGCAGTCGTACTCGGCGTGGGGCGTGCTATCGGTGAAGCAATGGCAGTTATGATGGTAGCGGGCAATGTAGCAAATATGCCTTCTCTGTTTCAGAGTGTTCGTTTTCTTACTACAGCAGTTGCGAGTGAAATGGCATATTCAAGTCCCGGTAGTTTGCAAAGA
>JAZQUC010000143.1:0-2647 GCA_045631075.1 Candidatus Fimenecus sp.
ATAACATCAAGGATTTTTTCTTCGTCAGTAAGGAGCATTACCATACGGTCAATACCAGGTGCCATACCTGCGTGAGGAGGTGCACCGTACTGGAACGCTGTATATAAAGCATTGAAACGCTTTTTAAGTTCTTCTTCATCATAACCTGCAATTTCAAATGCCTTTTTCATAATTTCGTTGTCGTGGTTACGAACAGCACCTGAAGCCAATTCAATACCGTTACAAACAAGGTCATACTGATAAGCCAAAACTTCAGTAGGGTCCTTTGTAAGGAGTGCTTCCATACCACCCTGAGGCATTGAGAATGGGTTGTGAGTAAAGATTGTTTCACCTGTTTCTTCGTCATTTTCATACATTGGGAAGTCAACAACGAAGCAGAATTCAAATGCGTCATCACGGATTAAGTCAAGCTGATTTTTACCTGCAAGCCAGTTGCGAATCATACCAGCCTTTTTTTCTGTGTTATTCTTCTTTTCGTCACAGATGAAGAAGAGTGTTTCACCCTCTTTAACGCCTGAAAGCTCTGTGATTTCAGTTTTCTGTGCATCACTTAAGAACTTTGCAATAGGACCTGCAAAAACGCCGTCTTTAAGTGTGATATAACCAAGACCGCCAAGACCAACTTCATTTGATGTTGCATATTTAAGTGAATCTTCAAAGAATTTCTTTGACTTACCTGTGCAATCAGCAACAATACCACGAACAGGCTTACCCTTGAAAGCAGGGAAGTCAACACCTGCAAAGAAGTCTGTCAAATCACAAATAACAAGTGGGTTACGAAGGTCAGGCTTATCTGAACCATAAACCATCATAGCATCAGCATAAGTGATTCTACGGAATGGCTTAGGAGTAACTTTTTTGTCTGTAAATGCTTTAAATGTGTCATAAATTAAGTCTTCACAAACATCAAGAACCTCTTCCTGAGTTGCAAACGCCATTTCGTAGTCAAGCTGATAGAATTCACCAGGTGAACGGTCAGCACGAGCATCTTCATCACGGAAACAAGGTGCAACCTGGAAATAACGGTCGAAACCTGAAACCATAAGAAGCTGTTTGAACTGCTGTGGTGCCTGTGGAAGAGCATAGAACTTACCAGGGTGCTTTCTTGATGGAACAAGGAAGTCACGAGCACCTTCAGGTGATGATGCAGTAAGAATTGGTGTCTGCATATCAAGGAAGCCTTTTTCTTCCATCTTGTTACGAAGATGACGGATAATCATTGAACGCTTAACAAGATTATCGTGGTTCTTTGGATTACGAAGGTCAAGGTAACGGTATTTAAGACGAACTTCGTCCTTGCTCTGTCTTGATGCTCTTACATCAAATGGGAGCATATTTTTACTCTTACCTAAAATCTGTAATTCAGTTGCAACAAGCTCAACATAACCTGTTGCGATTTTTTCATTAACTGTGTCAGGGTCACGCTTTTCAACCGTACCTGTAACTGAAATAACAGTTTCACGGTTTACATTTTTTACTAATTCTTCGTTGTGAATAACAACCTGAGTAACACCCGTATAGTCACGGATGTCAACGAAGATAACGCCACCGTGGTCACGGACAACGTCAACCCAACCAGCAAGCTGGACTGTTTGACCAATATGTTTGTCACAGATGTCGTTACAGTATAGTGTTCTGTACATACTATCTACCTCCTGAATTATCCCGAGTAAAATAAAAAGCCCCGGGAATACTTAAAAATATTCCCGGGACGAGTAATTAAAATAAATACCCGCGGTGCCACCCGCATTGATACGCAAAAAGCATATCCTCTTTTAAATATTAAATTAGTATTGCTCTTGAAGTGTTCCCGTACTTAATACTCATCTCAAACACGCTTTCAGTCGGTGACGCGTTCTCCCTGGCAGACTTTCCACAAAAGCCGAGTCTTCGCTAGATATTATATAACAAAGAATGAATTTTTGTCAATAAATTTTTTCATTATTTATTGTATGTAAAATTTTCTTGTTTATACATACATTCATAAACGATAATGGCTACTAATCCCAAAAAATTTCTATTGACATTATTTCTATTGAGTGATAGAATTCTTATAAGTTAATATTTAACCTTTAAACCGATGAGAAAGAGTAGTAATTGATTCTTTTCATTTTTAGAGAGCCGACGGTGGTGAAAGTTCGGTAATGAATGCTTCAATGAATGGACTTTTGAGGGCAAACTGAAAACAAAAATGTGAGTAGGTGCGACGGAGGGCAACCGTTACTGTGCTATGTGTATGAATGTACACGGTGAGTGCGTATTGTTATGATACGAATTTGGGTGGTACCGCAGATTTTACAGTCTGTCCCATAATTTTGTGGGATAGACTTTTATTTTTTTTGGAGGACAAAGTTATGAAATTGAACAATGTTGATTTTGATACTTATTTTAACAATTATCCTGATAAAGATGGTTACTTCGGTAAATATGGTGGCGTTTTCATTGATGACAAATTAAAGGCTGCTATGGCTGAAATTACAGAGGCATATTACTCAATCTGCCAGTCAAGAAAATTTATTGCAGAGCTTCGCAGAATCAGAAAAGAGTTCCAGGGCAGACCGACACCCGTCACACATCTTGAAAGACTTTCAGATGCGCTCGGCGGTAAGGTGCAGCTTTATGCAAAGCGTGAGGACCTCAATCATTC
>JAZQUC010000144.1:0-18795 GCA_045631075.1 Candidatus Fimenecus sp.
TGATTGATTGCTAATATAAATAACGAATGTAGGGGACGATGAGTCTCACCTGCCGGTTCGGTCGGGGCTTCTGCTTCGCAGAGGTGTCCACCGGACACCCGCACCCTTCATCGTCCCGTCCCAAAGTATGCAATTAACTAAATGCGGGCGGATGTGGGCATCCGCCCCTACAAGGTTTTTGTTTCTATTTTAATTTCATATCATCCCAACAAACTCCAATTTATCGGGGTGTGATTTTGTTTTATGGTCATTTTGTATCATTTATAAGCACTTATTTCAATATATTTACCAATTGAATAAATGAGAAAAATATTGTATTATATTATGGTATGAAAAAATAGGTGGTGAGAAAGTGAGCTTCAAGAAAATTATTGTGCCTGTTTTTGCAATATTATTAGTAGTTTCTATATTTGCTTTCTCTCTTTTTGATAGTATGATGTCTGATGCTGATGGAAGCACTTTTGCAATGGGAAGTCCCGTTACCATTAAGATTTATGGTAAGAGAAACGGAGATGAACTCATAGCCCCTGCTATTGAGTGTGTTAAGTTTCTTGAAAAAACTTATTTGTCACATACTTTGTCAAACTCTGCAATTTCCATATTGAATAAAGACAATGAGCTTGTTTCCAGTGAATGGTTTTTGGACTATATTAAAGAGTGTATTGAGCTTTCAAACAAAAGTGAGCGTTTTACTCTTTTCAGTGGTGAACTGAAAGAATTGTGGAAGGTTGAAGATGGTGGATATGTACCATCTGACGATGAGATTGTACAAGCTCTTGAAAATCTTAAAAATACATCTATAAAAATTGAAAACAACACAATTATCACCAATGGTGGCAAGTTGGATTTAGGTGCATTGGGTAAAGGTACTGCTTGTGACGAAATAATCAAGTTTTTGAAGAGCCAAAATGTTGAAAACGCACTTGTAACAGTTGGTGGTTCCGTCGGTGTTATGGGTGATGATTCATATACTATCGGTGTTCGTAATCCATTTGGTGGTCAGAATGACTATTTTGCAATTTTGAGTGTTACAAATTGTTATATCTCAACATCAGGAGATTATGAAAAATACTTCGAGCGTGACGGAATAAGATATTCTCATATTTTTGACGCAACAACAGGTAAGCCTGTACAGAATGATATAACATCTGTAACGGTTGTGGTTGACGATGGAACGGTAAGCGACTTTCTTTCAACAGCCATTTTTGCAGAAGGCATTGAAAACGGTGTAAAACTTGCGGATGAATTCAATGCGGAAGTTATTATTGTAAAAAAAGACAAGTCGGTTCTGGTTTCAAAAGGATTAGAAAATAAGCTTACAATTAATGATGACAGTTTTTCTGTTTCGGTGATTGAATGAAAAAACTTATAACTAAAAAAGATTTGACATTGCTTTTTGTAGTGCTTTTGGCAGGTGTTTTTGGGATTGCTCTTATGAATTCTGGTGATACAGGCAAAAGTGCTGAAATAATAGTTGACGGAGTAACTCAAGAGGTTATTTCACTTGATAAAGCATTTGAAAAACAGATTAACGGTGTTATTGTCTGTTGTGAAAATGGTGAAGTGTTTATTAAAGAGTCTGATTGTCCTGATAAAGTCTGCGTAAGAAGTGGAAAAATCTCAAAATCAGGTGAAAGTATTATATGTGCACCCAACAGGGTTGCTATAAAAATTAACGGTATAAAAGGCAATTCGCCTGATGCCATAACAGGGTGAGTGAATGAGAAACGAAAAAATCAAAAGAATAACATTCACAGCCCTTATGACAGCTATTGCTGTTGTGCTATCATTTGTTGAAAGTCTTTTGCCAACGGCATATTTTATGCCACCAGGCAGTAAATTAGGTCTTTCAAATATACCTGTAATGTTTTCAGCATCAAAACTAAGTGTTGGTGAAACATTACTTATAGTTTTTGCAAAATCTGTATTTGTGTTTATAACAAGAGGCTTTACAGCTTTTTGTATGAGCCTTGCAGGTGGAATACTCAGTGCATTGTGTATGATTTTCATATTCAGAAAAACAAAAGGCTTTGGATATATGGGAATCGGTGTTTTGTCAGCACTTTGTCACAATGCAGGACAACTTATTGTGTCATTTTTTCTGGTGCAGACAACTGCGATTATAGGATATGCTCCCGTGTTGCTTGTAGCATCAGTTTTTACAGGAATATTAACAGGTACAGTGTTGAAAATTTCAATGCCGTATTTTTCTAAACTTATAAAGGTTAGGGTGATGAAAAGTTGAAACAGCGAATAAAAGTTAAAGGACTTTTAAAAGCAGTAAAAAAAGGTCGTGGCGGAGTTAATATCGCACACCATAAGAATACTGCAGGAATGCGAGTAATCCGTATTCCTACACCACCATTCGTGCAGATAGCAATGAAGCAGGGTATTGGTGCAGAATGTACTCCTACAGTAAAGGTAGGGGATTATGTTAAACTTGGACAGCTTATAGGTGATAGTGAGGCTTATATCAGTGCACCTATTTACGCTTCTGTTTCAGGTACAGTTACTGAAATCAAGGATATTAAGCTTTCAACAGGCGTAATGTCAAAAGCAGTTGTTATAGAAAGTGACGGACTTATGGCTCCCGTTGAATTTGCACCACCTGTGGTAACAGATGCAAAAACTCTTGTTGCTGCAGTGCGTAAATCAGGTCTTGTGGGACTTGGTGGTGCAGGTTTCCCAGCTCATGTTAAGCTTAATCTTCCACAGGAAGCAAAAATTGATACTCTTATTATAAATGCTGCTGAATGTGAGCCATATATCACAGTTGACTATCGTGAATGTATTGAAAACAGTAATAATATTATGCTCGGTGTTAACGCTGTCAGCAAATATCTTAATATCCAGAATGTTGTTATCGCAGTAGAAGATAACAAGCCAATGGCTTTGCAGATTCTTAAAGAAATTGCAGACAGTGCAACGGAGAGTGGAAAAGTTAAGGTTATGAAGCTCAAATCGCGTTATCCACAGGGTGCAGAAAAGATGATTATTCAGTCTGCAACGGGAAGAAAGATGCCACCTGGAAAGTTGCCATCTGATGTTGGATGCGTTGTAATGAACGTTGCGAGTATCGCATTTGTTGGCCGATATGTTGAAACAGGTAAACCGCTTTTGAGCAGAAGTATGACAATTGATGGTTCAGCAATCAAAACGCCTAAAAATGTGCGTGTTCCAATTGGTACAATGATGGATTACATAATTGATTATTGTGGTGGATTCACAGAAGAACCTGAAAAAATCGTTTGTGGTGGTCCGATGATGGGCTCAGCACTTACTGATATCAATTATCCTGTTCTTAAGGGTAATAATGCCTTGTTAGCGTTCAAAAAAGGTGACCTTAGCATAAAGAAAGAAACAGATTGTATACGTTGTGGCCGTTGTGCAGCAGCGTGTCCGCTCAATCTTGTTCCTACAAATATTGAAAAATTCACTAAAATTGGTGATATACCAAAACTTAAACATTCAGGCGCGTTGGTATGTATGGAATGTGGTTCTTGTGCATACAGCTGTCCTGCAGGTAAGCCATTAGTTCAGCATATGCGACTTGCTAAGGCAAAAATCAGAGAGGAGGAAGCAAAAAGATGAGTGCAATAACTAAAAAACTTGTTGTCAGTGCATCACCGCACTTCCGTTCAAAGACAACAACTACAACTATTATGCTTGATGTTATAATTGCAATGATTCCTGCTCTTGTGGCATCGGTTATCCTTTTCGGATATCGTTCACTTGTGCTTACAGCAGTTTCCGTAATCTCTTGTGTGGTTTTTGAATACCTTTCAAGAAAGGTTATGAAAAGACATAACACAATAGGTGATTTGAGTGCAGTTGTAACAGGTATGCTTTTAGCGTTCAACCTTCCTTCAACAATGCCATATTGGATGGTAATTATCGGTGCATTTACTGCTATCGTAATTGCAAAACAGTTCTTTGGTGGTATCGGTAACAACTTTGTTAACCCTGCTTTAATCGGTCGAATTGTTCTTATGGCATCATATCCTTCACAAATCGGTAATTTCGTAGCGCCTTTTTCACATAAAGGTGGAGTTGATGCAGTTACAACAGCAACACCACTTGCTCAGATGACAACAGTATATTCTGCTGAAAATCTTGGTGAAGCATTGGGTGAAGCAGGTCTTCCATCGCTTTTAGATATGTTCCTTGGTGTAAAAGGTGGATGCCTTGGTGAGGTTTGTATTCTCGCACTTGTTATCGGTTTCCTTTATCTTGTAGTTCGCAAGGTTATTTCACCTGTTATTCCACTTGTTTATGTTGGTACAGTTGCTGTGGTAATGCTTGTGGCTGGTAAAGGTGATTTCACATTTATGGCATATCAGCTTATGGCAGGTGGTCTTATTCTCGGTGCTGTATTTATGGCAACTGACTACACAACATCTCCTGTTTCATTTAAGGGTAAAATCATTTATGCAATCGGCTGTGGTGTTCTTACATCACTTATCCGAATCTTCGGTTCATTACCTGAAGGTGTTTCATTCTCTATCATTATTATGAATATCCTTGTTCCTCATATTGAGCATCTTACTACTGCAAGACCATTTGGTGAAATCAAGGAAAAGAAAAATAAGAAGGAGGCTGAGGCGAAATGAAGAAGTTTAATTTAAAAGAAGTTCTCATTCCAACAGTTTCACTCTTTCTTATATGTGCAATCGTAACACTTTTGTTGGCTGTAACAAACTCTGTCACAAAGCCTAAAATTGCACAGTTACAGATTGAAACGGAAAATAAAACAAAAGCTGCCGTACTTTCAGTGGCAAAGGAATTTTCTGATGCAAAGACAGTTTCTTTTAATGGTACTGACTATACATATTATGAGGGTTACGGTGAGGGAAAAGAAATTGCAGGCTATGTTTTTACAACATCAGCAAAAGGTTATGGTGGAGACATTATAACAATGGTAGGTGTAAATGCTGATGGTACAATTTCAGGAATGGATTTCCTTTCAATTTCAGAAACTGCAGGTCTTGGTATGAATGCAGATAGTGACGATTTCAAAGCACAGTTTGTTGGTAAGAGTGATGAAATCGGACTCAGTAAAAATAATCCTGCTGAAAATGAAATTCAGGCACTTACAGGTGCTACAATTACATCAAAAGCAGTTACAAACGCTGTAAATATTGCGTTGGAACTTTTTGAGGAGGTGAATAACTGATGGCAGAAAAGAAATCAATTTTCAGTGAGTTTTCTAAAGGTCTTGTCAAGGAAAACCCTGTTTTAAGACTTGTTCTCGGTACTTGTCCTACTCTTGCTGTTTCAACATCTGTTGAAAGTGCTCTCGGTATGGGACTTGCAGCATCAGTTGTTCTCGTTTGCTCAAATATTGTTATTTCAGCACTTCGAAAGGTTATTCCGTCAAAGGTGCGTATTCCTGCTTATATTGTTGTTATTGCAGGCTTTGTGTCAATCGTACAGATGCTTGTTAAGGCATTCTTACCACAGATTGACGAAATGCTTGGCGTTTATCTTCCTTTGATTGTTGTAAACTGTATTATCCTTGGTCGTGCGGAAGCATTTGCAAGTAAAAACACAGTTTTATATTCAGCGGTTGACGGTTTAGGTATGGGTGTTGGCTTTACTGCTGCACTTCTTCTTATGGGTGGTATTCGTGAATTCCTTGGTGCAGGTGCACTTGCAGGATTTACAGTTTTCCCAGAAGCAATTCCACCAATGACGATTTTTGTATTAGCACCAGGTGGCTTCTTCGTATTCGGTATATTGATAGCACTTGCAAACAAGGTGGCAGAAAGCAACGGAAAACCAAAAGCAGAGCTTAAAGGATGTTCAGCTTGCCCTATGGCAGCATCTTGTTCTCTTATGGGCTCATCAGACGCATGTAAGGAGGAAGCAAAATGATTAAAGTGTTTTTAGCAATCCTTCTTACAGGAATTTTAACTGACAACTATATCCTTTCAAAATTCCTTGGTATTTGTCCATTCCTTGGAGTTTCAAAAAAGGTTAACACAGCAGTGGGTATGAGTGCTGCCGTAATCTTTGTTATGGTACTTGCAACTGCTGTTACATATCCGATTAACACATTACTTGTTAACAATGATATGGAATACTTACAGACAATCGTATTTATTCTTGTGATTGCTGCTCTTGTACAGCTTGTTGAAATCATTCTTAAAAAGTATATGGTTTCACTTTACAATGCACTTGGAATTTATCTTCCACTTATCACAACAAACTGTGCTGTTTTGGGTGTTGTTCTTCTTAACATTGAAGAGGGATATTCATTCGGTGAATCAATTGTGTCTTCACTTGGTGCAGGTCTTGGATTTATGGTGGCTATGATTATGTTTGCAGGTGTTCGTGAAAGACTTGAGGGTGCAGATATTCCAAAGAGCTTACAAGGTCTTCCAATCACACTTGTTTCAGCATCTCTTGTTTCAATGTCTTTCTTGGGCTTTACAGGACTTGTTGATAACATATTCAATTAAGGAGGGAATAAGATGGATATTTTAACTGCTGTTGTAATTGTGGCTGTAATCGGTCTTGTTCTCGGCTTGGTGCTTGCTGTTGCGTCAATCGTGTTTGCTGTGCCAAAGGATGAAAAGGCAGAAGCTGTTCGTGAATGTCTTCCGGGTGCTAACTGTGGTGCTTGTGGATTTTCTGGCTGTGATGGTTATGCTGCTGCACTTGCAAAAGGTGAAACTGATAACACAGCTCTTTGCTCACCTGGTGGTAATGCAGTATCAAAGGATATTGCTGCTATTCTTGGGCTTCAGGCAGGCGAGGTTATGCCAGAGGCTGCTGTAGTGCTTTGTAAAGGACACAATGGTGTTGCAAATCTTAAATATGAATATCAGGGCGTTGATAGTTGTATAATGGCTTCACAGCTTTATAACGGACCAAAGGAATGCGTGTACGGTTGTTTGGGTCTTGGTGACTGTGTTAAGGCTTGCCCTTACAACGCAATTCACATCTGTGACGGTGTTGCAAGAATAAATCCTGTGGAGTGCCGTGCATGTAAAATGTGCGTAAATACTTGTCCTAAAGGGCTTATTGAAATGATGCCACTTCACCGTATTACTGCTGCCGTTCTTTGTAAGAATCACGATAAGGGCGCTATAACAAGAAAACAATGCACATCAGGTTGTATAGGTTGTATGAAGTGCGTTAAGGCTTGTGAATATGATGCAGTCAAGGTTGAAAACTTTGTAGCACATGTGGATTACAGTAAGTGTATCGGATGTGGCAAATGTCACGAGGTTTGTCCTGTGGGTGTAATAGACCTTGTTGATATGAAAAAAGTATAAATTGAATAGCAACATATAACTAAAAGCCAACGCAGAATTTCTGTGTTGGCTTTATTTTATTACAGCAAACTGATAAAAAAGGTGGAAGACGGATTTTGCGTTCCGTTTTCCACCTTTTCATTTTTTACTTTAGATTTTTATCCGCCAAAACTGATATGTACTCCACCATGATTATTTGACTGTGCTATAATTGCGTCAATAATCAGCACCACACAGAGCACGCCAACAGGGTCAACGCCGTCAGTAATATCAATGGAATATGCGTCACCGAATGTAAACCATTCCTTTGAAATTGTGGCAATTGAGTAGTCACCACGATAAATTTCGTATTCGTGTGCGAGAAAATCACCGTCAACCTGCCAATCATATCCCGTTACGCTGAATTTTTGAGTGAAAAGTGTAAAATGCTTTACAACTTCTGCAACATCTTCGCCGTTCATTTGGATAAAATAGCGTGGTAAGAATGATAAAACCTTTTGGTGAATATGAGCCTTGTGAGTATTATGCATATCAAAAATGTCAAGCTTTTTACCGATTGAGAAAAACTCACCCTCAACCCAGTATGACTTGTTACCGCTTTCGTCATAAATTGTAAATTTATCCTTCAACGAAAAGACCTTTTGCTTAATATAAAATTTCATTTTTCATACTCCGATTTTTGTCTTGGCTTATATTTCCTTACCGTTCTTATCAAACAAAGGTAATCTTTCAAGATAAATGATATCGTCACGGTTTGCTGCGTCGCCCTCTGCCAAAACAAACATTTTACCGCAAACGATTCCGCCTGCATCGTTTACAAGTTTTTCGACTGCAGCAAGTGATTGTCCCAAGGATACAACGTCGTCAACAATAAGGATTTTCTTACCTTTCATAAGTTCAGCATCTGCCAAATCAAGGTAAAGCTTCTGTTCACCTTCAGTTGTGATTGAGTTTACGGTTGATTCAAAAACGCCTGTCATATAAAGCTTTGGCTTTTTACGAGCAACAAAGTATTTTTCGTTATTCTGAAGTCTTGCCATTTCGTGTGCAAGTGGAATACCCTTTGCTTCTGCTGTGATTATGTAGTCATAATCGGGAGCTTTTTCCAATAATTCCTTTGCACAAGCAGTTGTAAGTTCAGGGTCACCAAAAATTACAAATCCTGCAATCATAAGCTCATCGTTAAGCGGACACATTGGAAGATTTCTTTCCATTCCTGCGATTTTCATAGTGTAAAACATTTTCATATCTCCTTAAAGTATAAAACGGCGGACATCCCATCCACCGTTCCTTTTTTGATTTTATTCAGCCAATGCGCGTGTTAACCACACTTCTGCAATATCCATAGCAGCATAAAGGCCTTTTTTCTCACTTGATTTTACAATTCTCTCACGAGGACTAACATCAGGGTCAGTATTAAGCAACTGAACAGAAACCTTTGAAGCAACCTCAACATCACCAACAGGCTTTGTTCCGAGAATCTGCATCATAATAACATATTTGTCATTAGCGTTGCCGTAATAAAGAGTGTTTCCGTTTCTTACTAATGGTTTGCCCTTATAAGTGAGGAATTTTCCGCTATCCTTAGCCAAAATGTTCACCTTATTTCTTTGAGTTTTTAAGATAATCCTTAACAAGGTCCTGCAAAAGCTCATCTCTGTCAAGACGACGGATAAGACTTCTTGCATTTTTATGAGTTGTAATGTATGTTGGGTCTTCAGAAAGAATGTAACCGACAATCTGGTTAATAGGATTGTAGCCCTTTTCAACGAGAGCCTCATAAACATTTACAAGAATCTGACGAGTAGTTTCCTCGCGTTCATCTTTTAATGAAAATTGTATAGTCTTGTTAGGGTCAAGCATTTTGCCACCTCCAATAATCTAATCATAAATATTATATACTAATTAACTTTAAAAAACAATAGTAAAAATAAAATAAATTAGAATTTATCAGGATTGTTAAACAAAAAACATGACTGCCAATTTCTTGACAGCCATCTTTTTTTATGAGAAAAATTATTATGAAAAAACCAAAATAAGTGACTTCCTGATGAAGTCTATATATGAAAAATTTCTGTGTAGTAGGAAAATAGGGATTGGTGTTATACTTTTATGAAAAAGGAAAGGGAAAATTTGTTGGGGATTGGAAAAACCCACCACACAGAAATTATAAACAAACTAAAGGAAATTTTGTGTTCAGCTTTTATGCTGCTAAGCTAAGTAACTGAACAACCTTGAGTACAGATTTAATTGAGAACTTTTCGTGAATCAATTCCACAGCAAGTTTCATCTGCTCATGTTCGGCGTTATACACTCTTACCGCCTCCTTTATTCTGTTGTGGCTATATAATAACAGATAAAAACAAAAAAGTCAAGTATTTTTGCACAATGAAATCACCCTATGTTTGTGCAATATGCACAAATGATGAAAAAACCAAAATAATTGCACGATGTGTAATTATTAACAAATAAATACAATGAGATTTGTGTATATTGCACAAACGATAACAAAATATATGGTGAAATATACCAATATAGAGTTGTATAATTGTGAGAAATGTCAAAAAGTTTGTGCAATTTTTTGTAAAATAAATAAAAAAAGAGGTTGATTTTTTCAACCTCTTTTGTTGTATATATGGATTTTTATTTTTGTGAGTTTTCCATTTCTGCACGTTTCTGGAGAAGTGCATTGTGAAAATCTTCTTTTGTTTTGCCTGTGAGATTATAGAAGAAGAATGGAACACCTGCAAGGAACATCATAATACCATGCATAATTGTGTAGAAGAACAGGAGTGTAACTTTGGTATCAAGACTTTGAACAGGATTTGGGATAAGGTCAGTTGGCTGAATATAGCCAATAATTGAACCGTCACCATAAAGAATAAGTGGTGCAACAGTACTTGCGATTGTACCGCTTATGAGTGTACCAATGCTGATAACAAATGGGAATGACGCATCAAGGCGTTTACCTGTTTTAAGCTCGATTGTTTCAAGAACATCGGCCTGGAACATACTTGGAAGAAGATTTGATGCACCAAATTGTAAACCGATAAGGAACAGGAATACGATAAAAACAACCTGTAAAATAGTATTTCCTGTTGTGAAATAAGCGTATCCGACACCGAAAGCAATGCAGTTTGCACAAAGTGAATAGATACCTTATGCAATATAAAGCTGTCTTGCATCGAATTTCTTTAAAAGGAAGTTGATTACAAGCATACCAACTGCAGTACCGATACCAACAGGAAGAACAAAGAGAATTTTCTTTGAAATATCGCCAAGAACAGCAGCTGCAATAAATGCTTCCATATATGTAGCGATACCACGGAAACTCTTTAAAAATTCTGAAAAAATAATTGTCCACGCATATTTGTTTTTGATAATATCAACAAAACCTACAAGAGGGTTTTTCTTTTCAGCAGTATAAACTGTTCTTTCACGAACCATTTTCATACCAAGAAGAACTGTGATAACACCAACAACACTGCAAAGTGCTGCTGAAATTATGTATTGAAGACCTTCAACACTACGGATACTTGTGCCTGTAACTGCTTCAATGAGTTCAGGATTGTTCTTACTCCAGATAGCACCGATTACAGCAAAAATAGCAACAGGTGCAGAGTTACCAACAGCTGAAGAAATACTACGGAATGAAAGTACCTGGTCGCGTTCTTTAAGATTTGGTGTCATAACATTGGCAACCATATTGATGGAGTTGCCAAATGTACAGAAAACAGACCAAAGAACAGCAATTGTGATAATATAGATGAAAAGAACTGTGCCTGAAAGGCCAGGAGGTGCCCAGAATGAAAGCATCATAACGATTGCCATAGGTACTGCTACTAACATTGCAATAGGTCTGAATTTACCACCCTTGCCCATTTTTCTGCCGTCAATGTACATAACGATAAAGAAGTTAAGTATAAACGGAATAATTGCTGTTAAAAGATTGAAAAGAGAAGTCTGCTCTTCAGGAAGTCTTAAAACATTAACGAGATAGGCGTTTCTGTTACCGCCAACCATACCTGTCATTGTGGTGTAGAAGAATACACCCATTAAATACAAGACAAATTCACTTTTACCAACGTGTTTTCTATCGTTAGTTGTTGTAACTGTGTTACTCATATAATCCCACCTTTTAAAGTATATGTAATTATACCATATAAATATAAAATAAAACAGACCGCTAATTTTACGAAAAATTCAACGGCCTGTTGTTTATTTTTACTATTTTTATTTTAATTTTGCCACAAGTCTGTATATTGGAAGACCTTGACTTACAAATTTCTGTTCATATTCAGTAACGATATTTCCTTCAAAATCACTGTTATGTAAATCAAGTGAAATTTCAGAAAGTAAAAATCCATTCTGTGAAAAGCTTTCAAGAGAGTATTCAAAGAAACATTGACTGTCAGTTTTCTGTGCAATAAAGCCGTCATCACAAAGAAGCTTCTTGTAAATATCTAAAAATCCTTTGCTTGTAAGTCTGTGACTTTCCTGACGAGATTTAGGGAATGGTGTGCTAAAATTAAGATAGATTTCAGTAACACTGTTTTCTCTCATAAAAAGAGGAAGATACTCAGCCTTCATTTCAAGAAAACGAATGTTAGTTATATTTTCTCTTTTAACAAGCTCACAAGCTTCAACTAACACTGTTGGCACACATTCAATTGCAATAATGTTTTTGTCAGGATTACGCTTTGCGTATTCACAAGTAAACTGACCTTTGCCACAACCTATTTCCATAACTATAGGAGCACTTCTGCCAAAGATTTCGTCTAAATGAAAAAAGTTTTCATGCTCGTCATTTGTACGGAAATCAAAGGATTCTAATTTATATGGAATTCTCAAATCTGTGCAATTTTCTCGTCTTGTTGTAAGATTTCTTATTTTTCTTGGTCTCATTATGTGTTTCGCCTCTTATATTTTGATGAATAAAATTGATGTTGCAAGTAATAATTGTGCAATGAAATAGGCATAAAGGCTTACTGTTTTAATTGTCTTATTGCCCTGTGCACCACCTATAAGCCTAAGCCCTAAAGTAAAGTCAGAAGCAAAGAAGAATATGGCTCCGAAAAGAAGGATAATCATTCCCCAAAGTCCATTCTCGGCACCGCTTGTGTAATATGTGATGCCAAAGCCACATGACTTTATGAGCATTATAATAAGGAATACGCTGTAAATATGTAATGTAACTTTCATAAATGTGTTTTTGAACTTGAACTTAAAAACAGGTTCAAGCGTTAATGCAAAAGCAATAAAAATCACAAAAAATGCAATAATTTCAGGTATAGTAACAAATTTATAGTCATTTACTAATGCTACCGTGGATTTCACAAAGGCTATAACATAGAAAATATGACCTATTAAAAAGCCTGAAGCACCAATATATACAACTGACATTCTTGGATTACCAGGTGGGTGTGGAATGTGCATAAATAAATCACCAAACCAACCAAGAAGCAAACCCACAATCATCAGATTCGCATAACTGGATGAGTTGCCGGTTAAAAACATTCCAATAACACCGACTCCTACAAAAGCTGTTGCAGCAATCATTTTGAATGTCAACGATTTTTTTGTAGGTTCAGGCCAATATGCTTTGTCATATAATGGCACAAAAACTATAAATAAAAGATAACAAATCCCTAATAAAATTTTTAATTCCATAATACAACCTTATTTTTCTTTTCTTAACAATGTACCCGCAGGGAACTGTAAATCACTCTTGATTTTTACAATCATCATTGGATGAGGTGCAGATTCAATTTCATTTCCATCTTTGTCAAAAAGCTCATCAGCTGTAAACACAACAGGCTCAGTTGATGGTTGAAGTGCATCAAGAACATCACCACGGGAGAACTTGTTTCTCTGCTCACAAATCAAATATCCGTCCTGCCAGTCCTTAACTTCTGCCATAACATCATAGTGACGCTTATATCCACCCTCAAAACTGATATTAGCATCTTCGTTAGGTGCATTGAAATAAAATCCTGTACAATAATCACGATAGCTTACCTTATAAACTTCATCAATTGCCCATTGTGGTGCTTTGAAGTCATCTGACGGATTTTTAAGATATTCGTCAATTGCAACTCTGTAAGCATTTGTGACAACAGCAGCGTAATAAGCAGATTTTGCTCTGCCTTCAATTTTAAAGCTGCTGATTCCAGCCTTAACCATTTCAGGAATATGCTCAATCATACACATATCCTTTGAATTGAGAATATATGTGCCTTCCTTTGAGTCCTGAATAGGGAAGTACATTCCGTCACGCTTAACTTCCATAATTGCATATTCCCAACGGCAAGGCTGAGCACATTCACCACGGTTTGCGTCACGATTTACAAGATAGTTTGAAAGAAGACATCTGCCAGAAAAAGATACACACATAGCACCATGGACAAAGCATTCAATTTCAAGCTCTTTTGGTACTTTTGCTCTGATTTCTGCAATTTCTGTCATTGAGAGTTCTCGTGCTGTAACTACTCGCGAAGCACCCATATTATAAAATTCGTTAGCAGTAACATAGTTTACAATGCCAGCTTGAGTTGAAATGTGAATTGGCACATTAGGTGCATATTTTTTGCAAAGTGACAATACACCAATGTCGGCAACGATAAAAGCATCAACACCGATTTCTGCCCATTGTTCAAGATAATGTGGCAATTTTAATATTTCGTCATTTCGCGCCAATGTGTTACATGTAAGATATACTTTAACACCCTTTGCGTGGCAAAGGTCAACAGCACTTTTAAGCTGTTCAAAATTAAAATTCTGTGGTGCGGCACGCATGCCAAAGGCATCACCGCCAAGATATACTGCATCTGCACCGTACATTAAAGCGGCTTCAAGTCGCTCTCTGTCACCTGCAGGGGCTAATAATTCAGGTATAATCATTTTATTATTTCTCCGCATTTACTTTATTTACAAGTCGTCCGTTTGCACTGTGTTCTTCAAGAGTTTCAGCAAGATAGATTTTTCCGTTCTTGTCGTGTCTGAAGAAGTAGTTCTTTGTATTTTTTGGGAAAAGTGCTGCATCAATTGCTTCAATACCAGGGTTGCAGATAGCACTTGGTGGAAGTCCATCTGACTGATAACTGTTATATGATACGACAAATTTCTTAAGCTCGTTTGGTGTTGCGCGTTTTGAAACTGTATTTTCCACATAGTCGTTTGTGGAGTTACATTCAAGAGTTGCAAAAATTCCTGAACGGTTAAGACGATTGTGAAGAACAGAAGAGATATTAACAAACTGTTCCTTGTCCTTACCTTCTTTTTCAATAATTGAAGCAAGAGTGATAATTTCATCAACGCTCATGCCAAGCTCAGTTGCTTTTGCAGCGTATTCTTCTGTCCAACGGTTTTTGAAAGCGTCAAGGAATTTTCTGATAACTGTTGCAGGCTCAGCGCCTTGTTCAAATTCGTAGGTAGCAGGGAAAAGATATCCTTCAAGAACACAATATCTTTCATCAGTATCCTTAAGCTTTGCAATAAAGTCATATTCGTTACCAAAATCAACGGTGTCGAGAACCTTATAAAGTGATTCTGCTGTACAGATATTGTTCTTTTCAAGTCTTTGGAAAATCTGGTCAACAGTGTAGCCTTCAGGAATTGTGATGCTGATTACAGTGCCACGAGTACTGCTTGTTTTAAATCGTGTCAGCATTTTTTCAACGCCCATGTCGTCGGTGAAATAGTAAATGCCTGACAAATAGTTTTCATCAGAGAATCCCATAAACTTTGCGAAAACATTACAGAAAATACTGTTTTTAACAAGTCCTGCTTTGTCAAGCACTTTGATAGCCTCAGCCGTGTCAGCATTATCAGGAAGAACAACTTCAATGGTTTCTTCACCATCACGATTGATTGCAAGAACATCATTGATACAACTGATTACAACACCTGCAAGAACAAATGAAATCAAAATACAGCATCCGAATGCAATAAACTGTTTTCTGTTTTCTTCAAAAGTTCTGACGATAAAGCCTAAAAATTCGATGATATCAAATTTCTTTTTTGGCTTTTCAGCATTTTCAAAGGACTCTTCATCACCAAATTCTGCATATGATTCAGCCTGATTAGTTCTTGTGTTTGCTGCTGCAGTTTTAACCTTGTTGGCAACGCCGATAGCAAAACTTTTTGCATAGTCGATATTGACTACAAATTTGCCTTTTGCTCGTGGTGATTCTTCAGGTACATTTGTAACAGGCTTTTTGCGTTCAGGCTCTTCAAATTTCTTTAAAAGGTCAATGTCAAAAGAACTTTCATCACTATAAGGATTATATGATGGTCTGTCATTAGTGACAGTTGGTTTACTCTCTTTTCTGACAGGCTGTGAAGGTGCCTTTTTTGTTTCAAATTCTGACTTATCTTTTATTGGTCTGCTGGGTAATGAATCTCCTGCATATTCATTCAAAAGGTCATCATAAGAGTGGTCATTATCCTGAAATTTGTTCATAGGATTACCTCCTTTGTAAACTTCTCTGTTATAAGAATATTGATTTTAACATCATATTCATCTGTGGGTAAACTGTCTGTCAAAAGTTGTTCGTAACAAGGACAGATACTTACACCTTTAAAATCTTTTAAAAATCTGTCGTAATATCCTTTGCCGTAACCGATTCTGTAACCGTTTTTATCTACGGAAAGACAAGGTACAATAATCAGGTCGTTTTTTTCAGGTTTATATTCCTTGCAAGTTGATTTTGGTTCAGGAATATTGTACATTCCGCTTTGTAAATCTTCCTGTGAATTAACCTTGAAAAATGTCATTTCACCCTGATTATCAATGCAAAGGGGATAGAAAACACTTTTATTTTCTATGCGACACTTTTCGATTATGTTTTCAGTATCGAATTCGTCGTCAACAGATGCAAAGACAAGGATTTGTTCAGCCTTTTTAAAATAATCACTTTGAATTATTTTACGACTGATTTCTTTGTCGTATATTACTTTTTTATCTATTGGTATGTTCTTTCGCTTTTCTTTAAGCTCTTTTCGTATTTGTTTTTTATCCATTATAAATCTGTAACGATGCACGGATTTTTTTTACTTCAAGTGGATTTGTGAGAATTTCTGCAATCTGCAAACCGAATTCAATGGCACTACCCATACCTTTTGCTGTGATAAATTTGCCGTCTTGTACTACGAAGTCTTTTGAAACCTCTGCGCCAAAAAGTTCTTCTTCAAACCCAGGGAAGCAAGTTGCTTTTTTACCATTTAAAAGTCCTTTGTGACCTAAAATTGATGGTGCAGCACAAATTGCACAAATTAACTTGTTGTTTTCAACTGCCCAGTCAATTGCTTTTTGTACAACAGGGCTTTTTTCAAGATTTAATGTGCCTGGCATACCACCTGGAAGAACAATAGCCTCAACCTTTTCATCAAGGACTAAATCTCTTTCGTAAATATCTGCTGCAACAGGAATCTGATGCGAACCGATAACAAAATCTTCACCAACACCAACGGTTATAACATTAAGTTCTGCTCTACGCAAAACATCAACAACTGCCAATGCTTCAATTTCTTCAAATCCTGGTGCTAAAAAAACGTAAATCATATTATTCACTCCAATGTTATGCCTACATAACAATTCATATTTTTAATTTCTTTATTTTCTGTTTTAATCATAGCGGGTGTGTAATTCTCACCAAAGTTTATGTTGCCTTTGATTATTACACCTGATTTTTTATATTTTTCAGGAATATGGTTATAATCTGCTTTTGCATTTCGAATGAAAGTTTCTTCGTCATCAAAAACAAGACCAAAATCAGTAACTTTGCCACCATAAACAACACAAGAATTATGCCAATATTCCAAAATGGAACTATCAAATTCAATTTCACAATCAAGTTCAGGCTTTTCGTTTTCTTCAGGTTTGTTTTCGGAAAAAACATACATTCTGCTTATTCCAAAATTTTCAAAACCGCATTTTGCATAATAATCAAAAAGTGACGGTTCAGCAGGTACTAAAAAGAGAAAATCAAGATTGTTTTCCTTGCAATAATCATAAGAAAAGTCAAGCAACTGTTTCATATACCCTTTACCACGATATGCATATTTTGTCATGGCACAGTAAACGCATTTTCCGTTATATTTACCGATTTTACAAGGTAAAAGAAAAAGTGAAGATGCGATTTCACCGTCAATTCTTATAATAGGAGTTACAACTGTTGGAAAAACATTCTGAAAGAAGTTTTCAATAACCTGAAAATCTTCTAAAAAAGTCATTTGCCAAAGACTTGATAACTCTTTTTTATCACTAATTGTTGCAAATTCAATCATAATTTATCCTTTGTAAATCGCAGAGTATTTTATCACTAATTTATCAGGTTGATAGGAAAGTTTGGCACGACGAAGTCCCTCACTGCCTGTGTCTTCTTCACGATTTATGAATTCATATCTGTCTTGTAACTGTCGTGCAAATTCACGGTTAATCATCTGATATGCACCACGTACATTGCCATAAGCCTTTTCAACGTGAGTGCAGAAAGTGTTATTGTTGAGCCTTTCACCAAATGTAAAAGCAACAATTTCACCCTGAATTGTAAGGATACCGCCTTCAAAACCAACCTTGAAATAATCTTTTAATGCTTTTCGGATAGCAAGACATTCTTCACTGATTTCTTCAGGATTTTTCTGCAAATTCAAGCCTTCCCAATGGTCATTGAGAAGCATACATTGTTCAATATTGTTTTCGTTTATCGGTTCATATTTCCAATCAAAGGTTTTTTCGAAATAAGAAATGTGATTTTTCTTGCTGTGATATTTTCGTCCTACAAGATTAGCTAAATCTTCAGCTTTATATACATAGTCAAAGAAATCTCTTGTTTCTTCTATGTGAAATTGCTTTGGGAAAAGAAATTGAAGTTCATCCTTGTCCTTTTCTGTCATACCGAAAAACTCAAGTTCAATATTGTTTGCTTTTGTGTATTCAATGAGCTTTTTGATGGTCGATTTTTTGTCACCGTCACCGATTGGATAGCAAAAAACAGGTTTATCCGTGAAATCGGCAGAAACAAAAATTCCGTCATCATTAAGAATTCTGTTGTCATAAATGTCCGACCACATATAAATGTTACCGAAACAATATTCGCAACAATCTGTCTGACCAAAGTTAAAAGCCTTTTCAATCCATTCTTTGTCAGCGAGAGTAGGAGTATGGAAATTCATTAAATAATCTCCTTAACAATATTAAAGATGGTGTTACCGATTTCTTCGATTGAAAGTGGCTCGTCACCATCGAAACACTTAACAACATTCCAACCAAATCGCTCTGCAGTATAAAGTGCCGCTTCACGGCAAGCTTTAAGATATCCTACATTAGCTTCGTGAACATCCTTCTTTGCTTCTTCACCATTATAACGCTTTGACATAAGGCGTTGAGAAATATCAACATCCATATCAAGATAAATCACAGCATCAGGCTTTGGAATTTCCATCATTTCATATTCTGTATGGAAAAGCCAGTCAAGATACTTGTCCCAATCTTCCTTTGGGAGTTTTACTGTCTGGTGAACAGCATTTGATGTGG
>JAZQUC010000145.1:0-11690 GCA_045631075.1 Candidatus Fimenecus sp.
CACACCGTACAGATGCTTCAAACCGCTATGAAAAGTGCCTTGACCCTGAAATGACTGTACCTGCTATTGCTCGTTTTGTAAATCTTCTTACAGAGATTGACCCTGAGGCACAGGTTGTGTCAGCTCTTACTGATGAATATGCTTATAAATACCCAACAGTTACACTTGATTTCGACAAGGCATTCATTGACAAGTACACAGGTATTGAAATTGCAAACGATACTATTGTAAATACTCTTAATTCACTTGGCTTCAAGGCTTCTAACGACGGTGACAACTTCACAGTAGAAGTTCCATCATGGAGAGCAACAAAGGACGTTACAATCAAGGCTGATATCGTTGAAGAAATCACTCGTATTTACGGTTATGATAACTTTGATATCCATACTGCTTCTGCTCCACTCTACCCTGTTCGTGCAAAGACAGAAAAGACAGTTGAAGACAGAATCAAGGATATGCTTGTTCACCGTTATTCACTTCACGAGCTTCATTCATATGTATGGCAGTATTTTGATGAGTACAAGGCTTTAGGTATGGAAATTGAAGAAAATATCAAGCTCCAGAGTGCTACAAATCCTAATATGGAAACAATCCGTAAGTCAATTATTCCAACACAGCTTTGTCAGGTTAAGACAAACACAGGCTATGCTCCTGATTTTGGTGTATTTGAAATCGGAAGAACTGTAAACGGACTTAAAGCAGACGGTATGTGTGACGAAAGAAAGAAGCTTTGCGTTACTCTTTTCAGCAAGACAAAGTCTCTTGAAACACTTTATATTGAGCTTGCAACAATGCTTTCAGTTATTGCTGACAACATTAAGCACAAGGCACTTACATTCACTCCAATGGATGCAACCCTTTCTTATGAGCACCCAAGAAACCTTAACGAAATCTCTTGTGATGGCGTTAACTTAGGTAAAATCGGTGTTGTTCACCCAACAGTTGCTAAGAAAATCGACAAGAAAGCAGCTATTGTATTTGCTGAAATCGATGTTCCAATGTTCTCTGACCTTGCTGACGCAGGTATTCACTATGCAGAGCCTTCAAAATTCCCTAACATGGAAATTGACCTTTCATTCGTAAGTGAAACATTTGCTCCAATCGGTAAGGCTATCGAAAATGCAAATTGTCCACTTATCAAGAAGGTTGAAGTGACTGACACTTACCGTGACGAAAACGGCAAGTCAATCACTGTGAGAATGACATTCTCAAACCCAGAAAGAACTCTCACAACTGAAGAAGTTATGGAAGTTGCAAACGGTATTATTGATTCACTCGCAAAAGACGGCATCGCACTTAAATCATAAACAAAAGCACCCACTACGGGTGCTTTTTTAATGCAGAATTGATGTTTTAAATTATAATTTATCGGGATGATTGATTATTAATATCGACCATAAATGTAGGGGCGGATGCCCTCATCCGCCCGCAATAAATAAATGGTACGCTTTGGAACGGGACGATGTGGGCATCGTCCCCTACATACATAACCATATTGGTTTTGTTTTATAATCGCGTCGCAGACCCGACGTTCTGCACTTCCCCTATAAACTCTCAATTCACAAAAATAAAAGGGTGAATGTGTATCACCCTTACGATAAAATTTCATTAATATTATAAAACTTGCCTTCATATCTGTTATGAAGGTTTTTTGTTTGTGTCTGATTAACTGCAAACACCTGATTTGTGGAATAAAGAATTGCAATTTTAATATTTTTATCCACATTTTCAATGAAATGCTTTTTGATTTGTTTATACAGAATGTCTTTTCTTTTGAAAATTTCAGGAATTTGCACCGACGAGCTGGAAGAAAGCAAATCGCAAAGAATTTTCTCTCTTAAAATTTCCTTGTTGCATTTGCACTCAAAGAAAGCATAAAGCTTTTCGGCATAATCTGAAAGTCGCATTTTATTTCCGTCAACTGCGTTACCGAAATCATTGAAAAGGTCAAATGGTGAAATGCCAATTTCATCTATGAGATATTCAAGAGTAAAGAGAAAACGACCGCTGTTATACAGCCTGTCAACTGCATCTTCACAATTTTTGAGCATCCTTATTTCATCATTTGAAAGCCAGGGAGTTGATGTGACCTCATACGGTGGCGAGTCCGTGAATGTACAAGGATATTTTTCACTGTTTTCACGCATATCTGCACCATAAAGAAGCTTTAAAAATCCCATCTGGAGCATATGGGCTTTAAGTGAATAGCCGATATTAAAGCTGTTTTTAAAGCTTTCAAGGTCTTCACCCGTAAGCCCTGCAATAAGGTCAATGTGAATATGCATATTGTTAAGGCTTATAAGCTTTTTGATGTTTTCTATAAGCTTTTTCGTGTCAGTTTTTCGGTTAATTGCCTTTAATGTTTCTTCATTAAAGGACTGCATACCGATTTCAAGCTGAACTGCACCCTTTGGCATTGTGGAGAGTATTTCAAGGGTGCTTTCCTTTAATATATCCCCTGCTATTTCAAAGTGGAAGCAGACATTTTGTGGAATGTTTTTTCCGTAATTTTCCTTGATAAAGGTAAGAATTTCGTTTGCTCGTTTTGGGTTGGCATTGAATGTTCTGTCAACAAATTTTACTGTCTGTGTGCCACTGTTAGCGAGTTTTATTATATCGCTTTTTACTTTTTCCAACTCAAAAAATCGAAGTGGTGAGCATCTGCCTGAAAGACAGAAGGCACAACGGTAAGGACAACCACGACTTGTTTCAATATATGAAATTCTACCGTTTAAATTCTCAAAAAATTCATCAGTAAACGGTGATGGTGGTGTGTCTGTGTATTCCTTTTCAGGAACTGTGATGATTTCACCATTTTTACGATATGTAAGACCTGATACAGACGATAAATCACCATTAATATTATCGAGAAAATCAGGAAAGGTCCATTCACCTTCACCTGAAAGCACAAAGTCAATAAAATCATATTTCATCAAAACATCTTTTTGACGATACGCTACTTCAGGACCACCAAGCACAATTTTGCAGTTGTGATTTTCCTTAATAATACGACAGATTTCAAGTGTTTTTGTAACATTCCAGATATAAGTTGAAAAGGAAACAACGGAAGGCTTTTCAGCTATGATTTTATGAGCAAAATCCGTAATATCACCATTGATTGTGCTTTCCATAACAGAAATGTCATATGCGTTATCTGAAAATTCACGGACTCCCGCCAAAAGACACCAAGGAGAAAGTGAAGCGTGAACATATTTTGAATTAAGACAAGAAATAATAACCTTCATATTTTTCTCCTTTCTGGATTGGTATGGTAAATTATAATTTGTCGGGCCCCTCAGTCACCTTACGGTGACAGCTCATTACTCGCCTGTCGGCTCAGACAGCGCTAATTCGGCATCCACTGGATGCCCGCGCCCCATCAAGTGGGGAGCCTATGTTGGCCTTCCCCCCTTGAGGGGAAGGTGGCACGAGCAAAGCGAGTGACGGAAGGGGGGGTGCAATCGCAACGCAGTTCCGACGTTCTGCACTCTGCACTTTGCGTTCTGCACTGATAATGCAGGCGTGGAAGCCTGCCACTACGCGAACATCCCAATAAACTCCAATTTGTAATGATAAAGGGTGATTCGTGAATCACCCTTACAATTCTGCATTTTGAATTCTGCATTTTGCATTTAATTAATATCCTATTGCTAATCCGATTAAAAGCAATACGCTTGTCACAGCAAGGATGCTCACCTGAATTTTAAGTGACCATTTAAGCCATTTCACATAGCTTACGCCAACCATACCAAGACTTATAAGAAGTACAGGGTTTGTTGGGTAAAGCACATTTGAGAAACCGTCACCAAATGCAAATGCCACAACGGAAAGTTGTGATGAAATGTCGAAAATCTGTGCAAGTGGCACGATTAACGGCATAAGCAAGAATGCCTTTGCTGAACCTGAACTGATAAAGAAATTAAGTCCCAATACAATAAGATAAATGAAAATAATCACTGCTTCTTTTGGAAGAGTCTGGGCAATTCCCACTGCTGCGTGAAGAAGTGAATCGAGAATTTTGCCTTCAACAAGAGTGTATTTGATTGAACTTGCCATTAAAATCATAAATACGGCAGGAAGAACTGTTGTAATTCCGTAACCGAAATTTTTAAACATCTCCTTACCGCTCATTCCTGAAATAGCAACAGACGAAACACCTGCCACAAGGAACATAAGGGCAACGATAATCATTGTGTAATCCTGTAAGAATGTTACGAAAACAGAACTGAGAACAACTAAAATTCCCATTCCAAGGATTGATGCAAATGTGACCAATGCCTTATCCATCTTTTTGTTGTCAACAAAATCGTCGTGAACCTCTATCTGTTCAATAGGCTTTGCGATTTTAAGAGCGTGATGCTTTACAAAGAAATGAAGAAGTCCGTAAAGCACTACAAATGAAACAAGTCTGAACCAGATTCCTGAGAACATAGGAAGTCCTGCAAGTTCCTGTGCAACACCAACAGTAAACGGATTGCATACACCTGATGCAAAACCACAACCGACTGCTAAAAGGCTCATTCCAAGACCTGTAAGCTCATCCCAACCAAGTGCCACCGCAAGACCAACAACAATAGGAACTAACGGAACACATTCTTCAAAAGAACCGATAAACGCACCCATTGACATAAAGAAAAGCATAACAAGTGACAAAAGGTTATATCTGTTCTGACCAAACTTATGCACTATCTTTTTAAGCATATATTCCATAATTCCACTTTTATCAAGTGCCGTAAAAATTCCACCGATTACAAGAAGGAATATGATAACTGCAATAATTGCACCGCCACCGTCAGCACCAAGGACAAGGAAAGGAGAAAGAAGCCATTTTGTAAACGGTACGCCACCCTCAACAAACTTAAAGCTGTCTGTAACAATTGATTCCGTTCCGTTTGCATCAACAACTCTTGCGTATTCACCACCTGGAATAATAAATGTTGCTGCATATGTAAGGCACATAAGTGCAAAAATAATCACAATAGCGCCTATAAAGGATTTGGCACTGATTCCAAGCCCCTTTTTTTCGGTATTTGACATAAAATTATACCTCTTTAATTACATATTTATAGAAATCAACCGCAGGAGCAAGTGTGTCGATATTAACATTTTCATCAATACCGTGAACGCTGCCATACTGCTGATTATCAATCTTGAAAGGAACAAAACGAAGACAGTTGTCACAAACTCTTGTGAAATATCTGCTGTCACTTGCACCGTTCATAATATACGGCACAGGCTTGTATTCAGGGAAAACAGTATTGACTGCTTTTTCAATAAACTTGAACTGTTCACCGTTGAAATCACTTATACCTGATTCCATTCCGTCTTCAATAATTTCTGTTTCAATATCATATTTCTTTGCAAGTGCCGTAATTGCATCAACACTTGACTTTTTGCCCTGATGATGTGAATAACGCATATTACCCACAACCCATGCTTCCTGTGGAATAACATTTGAGCCGTCACTACCCTTACTCATTGTAAATGCAAGAGTAGTACGAAGAAGTGCTGCGCCTGATGGTGAAATCATTGGCATTACTTTTTCAAGAACAGGCTTGAATGCCTTAACATTTCCACAAGCCATTTTCATAACACCACTCATTGTTGGCGCAAAACGAGAAAGCATTTCCTTGATTGTATCTGACATTTCTACATCAAAGCATTCTGATTTTTCAGCCTCAACCATAAACTTTGCAAGACGAACAAGCGGAGTGTTTTTACCAGGTGCAGAAGCGTGACCACCGTTTGACTTTGCCACAAATTTAAGGTCCATATAACCCTTTTCACCAACACCAATCATTGCAAATGTACCGTCAGCACCACCAATTGGGTCGTATAAAATCATACCACCTTCATCAAGCACCATATAAAAATCCATATTTCTCTTTTTAAGCTCAAGTGACATTGCATTACCACATTCGCCACCTGTTTCTTCAGTACATGTTGTAACGAAATATGTATCACGCTTTGGTGTAAAGCCTTCTTTGATAAGCTCTTCAGCAGCCTGAAGCATCATAGAAAGACCACCCTTTGTATCAAGAGTACCTCTGCCCCATACTCTGCCTTCGGCAATTTCACCTGAAAAAGGTGGATATTTCCATTCGCCACTTGCCTCAACAACGTCGTGATGATTCATAAGCATAACAGGCTTTAAGGATGGGTCTGTACCCTTCCATTTAAGTAAAAGGCTACCGTCAAATTCTTCACACTCAACTGTATTAAAAAAGTTAGGAAAAGTTTCACGAAGCACCTTGTGAAATTCTAAAAATTTAGTGATATCTTTGTTATCTCTTGATGAAATAGTTTCAACCTTAATAAGTTTTGAAAGAATTTCAGCATATTGCATTCCGCGATTGTCGTTCATTATCCACATCTCCTAAAAAATAATAATATATTATATCACATATTGCACATAAAATAAAGTAGTTTGTTGGATTTATATGGTAAATTATAATTTGTAGGGATGATTGATTATTAAAATCGACCATAAATGTAGGGGCGGATGCCCTCATCCGCCCGCAACAAATAAATGGTACGCTTTGGAACGGGACGATGTGGGGTGCGGGTGTCCGGTGGACACCTCTGCGAAGCAGAAGCACCGACCGAACCGGCAGGTGAGACTCATCGTCCCCTACAAACCGTATTGATTTTCTTATAATTGCAACGCAGTTCCGACATTCTGCATTCTGAATTCTGCATTCTGCATTTACTCGACAAATTCCAATTTATCGACATTCCCTCCTGATAATAATAAAAATTTATTAACTTATTTTCTTGATTATCTTTGTAAAAAATGGTATAATGATTTGAATATTTTCTGAAAGGACGATATGAATGAAGTTTACAAAGAAACTTGTTGCCTTGATTATGGCTTTTGTTATTCTTTGCACAATGACTACACCTGTTTTTGCAAAGAATGAAAAATTACCGACTACAAAAGCGGAATATGTACAATTACTTGCCGACGAAGGATACCCTGCAATCACAACTGCAGAGGTTGCTGAAAAAATGAAGGCTTGTTCTGACTTTTTCCGTCTTATGACAAACGGAAAATTCCCTACTGAAGAAAGACTTGACATTTCATTCGACAAATTCCTTACTGATGCAAATCTTTATGTTCTTGAAAATTCAGGCATTAATATGGAAGCAATTCTTCGTAGCCTTCCACCTATCAACACACCTGCTGAATTAATTGTAAACACTTTTGAAATTGACACACAGGCATTTCGTGATGAGATGTTCAGACTCCGCGACGAGGCTGACAAAGAAGGCACAGGCTTAGGTCCTCTTTACTATTTTATCGGTGCTTATATGAGCATTATTGATAAAATTGAAGTTTTTGCAGAGCCTACTGACGACCCTGTTGTTTTTCAGGTTTGCTTTAATATGATTTACCGTGACGGTAATCAGAACACAATTCATTCAGGTATGCTTATAAATAGCGAAACAGGTGAAATGTACGGTAATGACGGCAAAGGCATTCTGGGTGTAGGAATCAATTTCAGTTTTAAGGAAATGCTTCTTTATACTGTTGTTGACGCCTGGACAAGAAGCCTTGGATTTGCTGTAATTTATGACACAGTTGCAAATGAAATTGGTATTTATGATTATGAAACACGCCGTTACCGTTTTGATTATGACGGACTTGAATGGATGATTCAGGTATGGAAGGGCACATATTATTTAGTTACAAATGGTGCTGAAATCGGTATATATAATCGTGTTCCCGGTGAAGAGCTTGGCTCATTCTATAACTGTGCAAACGATGACCAGATGATGGAAATGCAGATGAAGTTATCCATCGGTGACAAGGTGCTTATCAATACTAAACCACAGATACATTGGTGGCTCACAGGTTTCCATTTAAGCGGTACAGTTTATGAACCTGCAAGTCTTACAATGGAATATTCAATCATTTTCCCTAACACAACAATGCTTAAAGCCTTTACAGATGCAGTTGATGCGGAAGAACATCACGACGCAACATACACAGTAAACGGCACAAAGGTTTCAATTATCTGGTAAAAATAAAATAAAAAAATTAACGGAGAATGTAAAGTTCTCCGTTTTTTGTTTGTTAAATTGGAAGTTGTCAGTTAAATGCAGAATTCAGAATGCAGAATGCAGAATTAAGGGTCTGCGTTGCGATTGTAAAATAAAACCAATATGGTTTGTAGGGGACGACGAGTCTCACCTGCCGGTTCGGTCGGTGCTTCTGCTTCGCAGTGGTGTCCACTGGACACCCGCACCCCCGGCGTCCCGTTCTTGGTTTATCCGTATACTCGTTTCGGGCTGCCTTGGTCGCCAGCCCCTACAATATTATTAATTTGGTTGGAATGTAGGGGCGAGTCAAGAATCGCCCGAATAAGGTTACCAACACACTTTGGAACAGGTCATTCTTGAATGACCCCTACAAGGTTGCATTATCATATAAGAGATACAGATGAATTGAGAGTTTGTAGGGATAATATGAAATTAAAATAGAAACAAAAACCTTGTAGGGGCGGATGCCCACATCCGCCCGCATTTAGTTAATTGCATACTTTGGAACGGGACGATGAAGGCATCGTCCCCTACATTTGTGGTACATATTTAGTAACCAATCATCCCGACAAATTATAATTTGAAATAATCGCAGGCGTGGAAGCCTGCCACTACGCGACCCCGATAAATTATATTTTGTACATAAAAGAAAAAGAGCCGGCAAAAAATACCGACCCTTTCCCATAGGAATGTATCATTAGATAGTATCTACATAATCACAAGCTGCAAGTGCTGCTACTGCACCGTCACCTGCTGCTGTTATAACCTGACGGATATTTTTTGTTCTGCAGTCACCTGCTACAAAAATACCTTTTGCATTTGTAATGCAATTTTCATTTGCGTCCACATAACCACGACCGTCAAGTGTAACGATTTCTTTAAAAATATCATTCTGTGGAACAAGTCCGATTGCAACAAACATACCGTCAAGTGTTAATTCTGTGCTTTCTTCAGTTGCAACATTCTTGATTGTGATACCATTAAGTTCAGTTTCACCAATAAGCTTTTCAACAACTGTACCGAGAATGATTTCAACATTCTCTTTTGATTCAAGTTTTTCTACAAGCTTTTGCTCACCTGTAAAGAAATCAAGATTCTGAATTACATAAACCTTTTTTGCAAGGTCTGAAAGAAGAATTGCTTCCTGTAAAGCTGAATTACCACCACCGATTACTGCAACAGTTTTACCTTCATAGAAAGCACCGTCACAAACGGCACAGAATGAAATTCCTTCACCAACAAGATTTTCTTCATTCTCGAGTCCTAAAAGTCTATGCTTTGCACCTGTTGCGATGATAACAGATTTACCTTCGAATTCACCTGAATCGGTAACGACAGTTTTGTATTCACCATCTTTGATTGAAAGAACTTCTGCACATTCAACCTCTGCGTCCTGATTAAGCACTTGTTCAACAAGCTTTTCAGCAAACTCGTTACCTGTTACTTCCCCGAATCCTGGAATATTCTCAACCTTTGGTGAATATGTAATCTGACCACCAAAGCTTGCTTTTTCAATAACAAGCACAGTTTTATTTGCCCTGCGAGCATACAGGGCGGCGGTAAGCCCTGCAGGACCACCGCCGATTATTATAATGTCATACATAATTATAATCCCTTAATTTCAATTAAGCGTTTAAATACTTTTTGATATCTGACACGCCTGTGTATTTTTCAAAAGCACCGTCTTTAACAACTACAAGAGTTGGAGCCTGCTTAACACCGAAGTCATTAACCAAATCAGCGTGTTCATTAGCAAGAAGCTTTTCGTAAGCTACACCTGCTTTATCAAGTAAAGAACATGCAATCTTACAGTTAGGACAAGTTGCAGTTGTGAAAAGGAAAACACTGTCTTCAACTTCTACAGCTACATCTTCTGCTTTTGCACATTCACAAACTTCGTTTTCTGTAACGTCGTGAGTAAGATGTGAATTAGCAATATCGTAAACTTTTCTGTCCTTATATTCCTGAGCCTTACCATCGTTCCAGTTCTTAACAGGACGATAGTAACCTGTAATTCTTGAATAAACCTCTGCTTCTTCACCACAGTGTGGACAAGTAAATGCTTCACCTGCAATATAACCGTGATTCTTACAGATTGAGTAAATTGGTGAAATTGAGTAGTATGGAAGTCTGTAGTTAGATGCAATCTTTCTTACGAGAGTTGCACAAGCCTGCCAGTCAGGAAGTTTTTCACCAAGGAATGCGTGGAATACAGTACCTGATGTGTAAAGTGTATGAAGTTCATCCTGCATATCAAGAGCTGTGAAGATATCCTGTGTATAACCAACAGGAAGGTGTGAGCTGTTTGTGTAGTATGGTGTTTCACCTTCGCCACGACCTGCTGTGATAATGTCAGGATAGTACTTAAGGTCATGCTTTGCAAGACGGAAAGCAGTTGATTCAGCAGGAGTTGCTTCAAGGTTATAAAGGTCACCGTACATTTCCTGATAGTCAGAAAGTCTGTTTCTCATATGATTAAGAACATCTTTTGCAAACTGCTGTGTCTTTTCTGTTGTCATATCAGCCTTAATCCAGTTTGCATTAAGACCAACTTCGTTCATACCAACAAGACCGATTGTTGAGAAGTGGTTGTTGAATGTACCAAGGTATCTCTTTGTATATGGATAAAGACCGCCATCAAGAAGCTTTGTGATAACGTCACGCTTAACTTTAAGTGAACGAGCAGCAATATCCATCATCTTGTCAAGACGAGCATAGAAATCTGCTTCGTCCTTTGCAAGATAAGCAATTCTTGGTAAGTTGATTGTAACAACACCAACAGAACCTGTTGATTCACCACTGCCGAAGAAACCACCTGACTTCTTACGAAGTTCACGAAGGTCAAGACGAAGACGACAGCACATTGAACGAACGTCAGAAGGTTCCATATCACTGTTGATATAGTTTGAGAAGTATGGAGTACCATATTTTGCTGTCATTTCAAAGAGAAGCTTGTTGTTCTCTGATTCTGACCAGTCAAAGTCACGAGTAATTGAATATGTTGGAATTGGATATTGGAATCCACGACCGTTAGCATCACCTTCAACCATAACTTCGATGAAAGCTTTGTTAACCATATCCATTTCAGCTTTACAATCTTTATATTTGAAGTCCATTTCCTTGCCACCAACGATACAGTTGAGTTCTGCAAGGTCGTTTGGAACTGTCCAGTCAAGAGTGATGTTTGTGAATGGTGACTGTGTACCCCATCTTGATGGAGTGTTAACACCATAGATGAATGACTGAATGCACTGCTTAACTTCCTTATATGAAAGGTTGTCAGCTTTTACGAATGGTGCTAAATATGTGTCGAATGATGAGAAAGCCTGAGCACCTGCCCATTCATTCTGCATAATTCCAAGGAAGTTAACCATCTGGTTACAAAGTGTTGAAAGATGAGCAGCAGGAGCTGATGTAATCTTTCCAGGAACACCACCAAGACCTTCCTGAATTAACTGTTTAAGTGACCAACCTGCACAGTAACCTGTAAGCATTGAAAGGTCGTGAATATGAATATCAGCATTTCTGTGAGCGTTGCCGATTTCATCATCATAGATTTCAGAGAGCCAATAGTTAGCAGTAACAGCACCTGAGTTTGAAAGAATCAAACCACCTACTGAATAAGTAACAGTTGAGTTCTCTTTAAC
>JAZQUC010000146.1:0-3199 GCA_045631075.1 Candidatus Fimenecus sp.
AGACCAAAGAGCACGCAGATAAGTGAGAGACCTTCAAAAAGAGTGGGAACTGACCAAAGAGCAATAAAGCTTACAAAAATCAGCGGTGAGCTTCTTAAAATCCATGGGCGGAATTTACCCTTGGGATTATGCTTTTTAGAAAATGCTCTGTCCATAAACGCACCCATAAGCGGGTCGTTGATAAAGTCCCATACATTCCATATTATTAGCAGTATTGCAAGTAAATTAGTATCAACTTTAAGTGCATCGGTACAGTACATCGCAAATGTGCTACCCATTATGGCAAAGGTCATGCAACCGCCTGCATCACCAAGTCCATAACCGATTTTATGTTTTAATGTAAGAGAAGTAGCACTTTTTTGTTTTGTATTATTCATTTAAACCCCTCCGTAAAGCATAACTATAAAAGAATTATACCATCCCAATAAAGAAAAAAGCAACAGTTTTCAGATTGCCAATTTCGGAAAAAGGTCAAAATGTTTTACTATACATAATTATATTAAACTCAAACAAAAAGACTACACAAAGTCATTTGTGTAGTCTATAATGTTGTTATACAGCCAACGAGAAAGTTGTTGCATTCAGATGATATTTTGATTCGCATTTTTACATTCTACTTTATTATAAACTCTGACAGAGCAGTTTTCGCAACAAAGTAAATTAGTTAAATCTGTGTTTTTTCTTTCCAAATACAACTTTTCTGTTTTTGTATGTAGTTCTTTGGTTGCTTCAATTGTTGCTTTGTAGTTATAACATTTATAATCATTTTCCATTAGTATTTTTATCCAAACCAACACATGTTTATACGCATCAGATATGGTAGTTTCGATTTCTTCAAGAACAAAAAGACAGGGTCTGTCAGGTTGTATATCACTAATAAATTTTTGTGTTGCATACCGTCTTTCTTTTATATTGTGACGATATGTTTCCCTTACAGACTCAACAAGACAATGGTTAATATGAAACGATTTTTCTGTTGGTGAAACTAAAATATAAATTGCTCTATGCTCTTTTTTATTGTAAAAATTACTTGTTGCACGTGGCATTTTTATGACCTTCTTTCTTAATTTTTTACGTAACAAGCATTGGCTACGGGGACCTTTTTGTTCCCTTGCCGTTTTCAGGGGATACCCCTATAACCCCATAATGGAGAAAATGCTTTGCATTTAAAGGTGGCTTACGCCAAATATTTATGCTGATTTTTGGTTTTCGAGTTCGCCGAGATAGGTGAGAGCGTCTTGATAAGCATCACGAAATTTCCAACGGATTGTGATGTCACCACCCTTGTGGACAAGAATGCAGTCGAGAAGTTCAACTAGCATCGGTCGTGTGAGTTTTTCAATTGTGCCGTATTTTTTGAAGCTTGCGATGAAATCGTTTTCGTCAATGACACCATTGTGACATTTTTTGATTTGCTCTTGCGTTAGCTTGATATCTTTTTCAAGTAACGTGATTTTCTCTGATATGCTTGCTTTAAGGAGCAGATACTCATCTTGCGAAAGTATGCCACATTTGTAATCGGGATAAAGGTCAACCATTGCAGATTTGTATTTTTCAAGTTGTGTCGATTCTTTTTGCAGTTTTCGTTCAAGCAGAGTTTCATCAGTACGAATTTTCCCTGACAGATTTTTGTTTTTGATAATTTCATCCATATTAACTGCCGTTCTAATCATAAATTGAAGTGATTTAAGAACTGCTTTTTCAAGTTTATCAATGCGGATTGTGTGACCACTTTCACAGGTGTCTTTACCCTTTTTAGTACGCGTGGTACATCTGTAATACTCATAAGTACCATATGAATGAGCGTTAGTCTTTTTGTTAAGTGTGTAGTTGCAATTAGAGCATCTCATAAAACCTGAAAATAAATCGACAGAATCAGCTTTTGGTGAAATTCGTGTGCTTTTGTTGAATAGGGACTGTGCTTTGTGGAATGTATCATGGTCAATAATTGGTTGGTGTGTGTTTTCGACAATTATCCATTTGTCTTTATTAATACCACGATTCTGTTTAATCTTGTAACTGATTTTTTCGTTTTTACCTTGCACCATATTGCCAATGTACATCTCATTTGAGAGTATTCTTCGCACAGTAGAATCAACCCAAAGTCCCGAGTTGCTTTGTGGCTTGTAGTTAGGATTATTCATCGATTTGTATGCAGATGGGTTAGGAATACTTAAAGAGTTTAAATGTCTCGTGATAGATAAAACACTTTCACCTGAAATGAATCGATTAAAGATATCACGGATGATTGGTGCAGTTTCAGGGTCAATAACAAGCTTGTGATGGTCACCATCACTTTTTTTGTATCCGTAGCAAGCAAAACTGCCGATAAATTTACCTTGCTGTCTGTTGTGATTGAGAGTAGCACGGACATTAACTGAAGTTGTTGCAGCAAGACTCTCATTAATAACATTTGTAACACCAACTGAAATACATTGTGTGGCAGCATTCATGGTGCTTGATGCTGTGTCAATGCTGTTGTTAAGTGCGATAAATCTAATATTTAATCGTGGAAAAATCTCGTCAATATATCGTGCTGTCTCACTGTAATTTCGCCCAAGACGAGAAAGGTCCTTAACAATTACACAATTAATTTTACCCTCATAGATATCATCCATCATTCGCATAAAGTCAGGACGATTGAAATTTGTACCTGAAAAACCATCATCGACATAAATATCTTCAATTTTGAATTCAGGAATCTGCTCAACATAAGATGTTAAAATATTGCGTTGGTTTGTAATCGAGTTGCTTTCGTTTTTATCACCGTCATCACGAGACAAACGAAGATACAACGCGACCTTGACAGTATCAATTTTCCTGACAGGGGAGTCCATAAACTCGTTATACTTTTCTTGCATGAAAAAAGCCTCCATATATGTAATATGAAGGCGGTAAGTTTAAAAAAGATTACTATACCGCCTTGTTGGTAACGGATTAATGAAATTGAATTACTGTTGACAGAGCATCGGAAAATTTCTGCCCGTCACAGTTGAATTCCATTTTAACCGTTACATCATCGACCTTGAACAGATATGGATTGACCACATCACCAAGATACTCGTCAAGTTTGCCTGGAAAGGCATAACTAAACAAATCCAAATCTTCAAGATTTTTTAGCGAGTTATTATCACACTCTTGAATACTTGAATTGTGCAAATCGGCTAACCGAGTTTGCATTTCCGTAAGACTAAAAACA
>JAZQUC010000147.1:0-8821 GCA_045631075.1 Candidatus Fimenecus sp.
CAGTGCTCACCAGAAATGGTGGGCATTGTTTTTTTGTTTAATTTTATTTAAAAAAATACGTTCATCCCTTTTCGGCCTTCGGGCACCTCGGCATAGCACTCGGTGCTCTTCGCTAAAAACAGTCCACTGGACTATTTTTTAAACGCTCAGACAGTTCACAAAGAGATAATTGTGCCCGAACGGGAAACATTTCAAAAATTTCAGCATCCACATTTGTGGGTGCTGTTTTTTGTCAAATTATAATTTGTCGGAAAACTTTTCGTAGGGGTCGGCGTCTCGACGAACCGTTTTCAATATAATCATTCAAATTATATTTTGTCGGGAAGTTTAATACAGAGCAGAATATCGTGTAGGGGCGATTCACGAATCGCCCGAATGGAGTTTACCGTACAATTTGGAACGGGTCATTCATGAATGACCCCTACAATTTATCAAATCGGTTATATTGTAGGGGCTGACGACCACGGCAGCCCGAAATAAGTGCACAGATAAACCAACAACGGGACGCCGAGTCGTCGTCCCCTACAAACCGTAATCGGTTATTATTTTACAATCGCAACGCAGTTCCTTAATTCTGAATTCTGCGTTCTGCATTTACTCGACAAACTCCAATTTATCAAATGATATGTTTGCTGATTAAATTAAATAAATGAAAAAATAATCCCCGTATTGTAGTTTTATTCTACAATAGGGGATTACTGTTTTGTTGATTAGTTTAAATCTTTAAAAATTGCTTTTTAATCTGGATAGTCGTATGTAACATGAGTTTCGCCACCAGCTGTACAAGTTACCTTAATTCTGTAATCAGCAAGAATATTGATAAGTCTGTCTTCTTCAAGGCTTAAATTATATCCTGTGCCAGACTTTGTCCAAGTTTCAATAGTTTCATAGCCTGTTGATTTCTCTTTTTGCAATTCAATCTTAATATAAAGTGATGTTGAATTTTTAGCAGTGAGAATTACAGATGATGTTGAGTTTAAACCACTTATTGTGAATACCGTGGCAACACTATTTATGACTGACCATCTTGGCGTTATTGTGTTTCCTTTATAAAAAGTAAAAGCACAGCCTGATTTTATTACCATTGCTTATGATAACAAAAACCTTCTGTGCTTGTAAAATTTATGAAAATATTATCTTCAAATATATTATTCGTATATTTTTATATCTTGTAGTACGGGATTTGACCTTGACTGTGTCATAATGACAACAAGTTTATCTGTCGTTACAGGTGAATCAAGCTTTACAATTTTCTTTGAACCTACAACAGTACCTGTATAAATAAGTTTATATTCAAGGTTGTTTTCCATTGCATAAACCTTAAATTCTTCAATGCGTTGACTGTATTTCAGGTCTTCTGAAAGAGTAATAATTTTCACTTGCTTTTTTGAAGAAAGTTCAATAGCTACACCTGATTCGCCATCTGCAAGACAAATAGTGTTTTCGCTTAATTCTCTTGTGTTTTTCTCAGGAGAGTATGAGAATAACTTTTTATCTTTTATTTCATTCATAAAAGGCTCGGTGATAAGCTTTGTGAATTTTTTTAGAGTTTTGATTTCACGCTTGTCTATAAGACCGTCTTTGTTAGGTGGCACATTAAGAAGCATTGATGCGTTACCACCAACAGAATCAAAATATATTTTTGCAAGGTCTTTTGCAGTTCTTTGCTTTTTAAAAAGGTAGTATAAATTGTTGTGCCAGAACCAACCAAGATTTATTGAAACATCAGCCTCTGCAGGTTTAAAGATAAGTTTTTTGTAATTCTTCAATACATTTCTTGAACCAAGGTCTTCGGTTCTATCGTTCAATTTTTCAGCCATAAGCTTTGTCTGACTTTCATCAGTTTGGGAATTTTCTGCAACTGTATCAGTGTTGTCCTTTTCGTCAGGAATTACGCTCCATTCGTTTTTTCTGACTCTGCCACCCTCGTTACCTATCCAACGCACATCAGGGCCACAAATGGAAATTACAGCGTCGGGATGATGCTTTCTGATAACAGAATAATACCTGTCCCAATCATAAACCTGTTTTTTGCCATTTTTTCCTTCACCACAAGCTCCGTCAAACCAAAAACAGAATATATCACCATAGTTGCAACAAAGCTCTGTCAACTGATTCACAAAGAAATCGTTATACTCTTCAGTGCCGTAAGTTTTTTCGTGTCTGTCCCAAGGCGAAAGATAAATACCTAATTTTAAGTCGTATTTCTTACAACTTTCTGAAAGCATTTTCACAATATCCTTACCAAAAGGTGTGTTCATTACACTGTGGTCTGTGAATTTTGTGTTAAAAAGGCAAAATCCGTCGTGATGCTTGGCAGTTATTATTATACCTTTGCTTCCTGTATCCTTAAGTACTTTGCACCATTGGTCAGTATCAAGATTTTGCGGATTGAATTGGGAAATATCTTCATTACCGTTACCCCATTCACGATTGGTAATTGTGTTTATACCAAAATGAATAAAATTATAGTATTTAAGCGTCATAAATTCAAGCTGACGCTGAGATGGAGTAACCTTTATATATCTTTCCACTTCTTCATTGTTTGCTGGATAAGAATTGTTGCCAAAGCACCAACCTTCATTAATAACTTTCATATTATTCCTCCTTCGCAAAAACCTCACACTGTTCACACAATGTGAGGCTTTGTTTTATCAATAATTATTTTTTACTGTTTCACCAATAGCTCTTAAAAGTGAGTCTTCGTGACTTGCAGGAAGGTCACAGCTGTAATGCCAAATCATAACACCACCAAAACCGTTATCAATGCCGTACTGTGTTTTTTGACTGATAACATCAGGGGTATTAAACCAGAAATCCTTGTTTGTTTCATCACAATGATACCATCCGTCTGTGGTCATTTCATCATAGCAACCATTATACCCGTACCAATAGGCTGAAAGGTCTGTTGGCCTTGAATAGAAGGGGAGTCCGATATTTATCTTGTTTGCAGGAACACCCTTGTTCTTGATTTCTTTTATCTGGGCAATAGTGTCTTCATATGTTGCGTGTTTTCCGTTTGCATCAACAAAGTCGTAAGTCATAAGCTCGAATGTGTCAACAGCCGAAATAGCCTTATATGTAAATTTCATGTTCCATGTGCTGGTTGCAACACCAAGAGTATAATCGTCACCAAGTGCTTGTCCAAGTGAAACAAGAAATCGGTTATAGTAGTACCACGCTTTGCTTGTAATGGGATATTCATAATCAAAATGAACGCCATCAAAGTCATATTTCTCAAGAACTTCTATAATATTTTCTTCAAGAACGCCACTTTTAAAAGCTTTGTTGTGCTCTTTACTTTGTGAATTCATCTGTTCGTTCCAATTATCTGAATTTGTGTCAGCGGAAGGACCAAGAAGATTTAGAGTAATATGAACATCTCTGTCACCAATAACAGTACGGACTGCTGACATAACTCGTTCCATTTTTGCTTCGTCATATTCCACTTCACCATTGTTATTAAAGGTTGCACATTCAAAAATGATAAGGTCAGTTATAATGTCGAAATCTTCGGGATTAAGGTCGGCTGAAGAATAAACATTGTCACCCCTTAAATAGGTCGTGACCTTGAAATTGTCCGCTTTACCATCACCAAAGCCGCCAATTCCAAATATGCTATTAATTAATACAATAACAGAAGTTAAAATACGAAGTATTATCTGAATAATTGTTGCCACAATATTTTCCCCTAAGTTTATTTTGTTAAAGTATATCATTTGAAAGAAAATAAATCAAGACCAAGCAGGGGACAGGTCTATATATTCAAGTGTATCTCTAAATAAAAAAAAATAACCCACTATAAACATAGTAAGTTATTTCTTGGCAGGGGCAGTAGGATTCGAATGCTAAACTCACAATGCAAATGAGGTATTTGCATTGTGCTCTTCGCTAAAAACAGTCCACTGGACTGTTTTCTTGACGCTCAGACCCTCTCGGGTTCGAATCCTTTTATCGATTTCTAAATAAAAAAATAACCCACTATAAACATAGTAAGTTATTTCTTGGCAGGGGCAGTAGGATTCGAACCCACGGCACGTGGTTTTGGAGACCACTGCTCTACCAACTGAGCTATACCCCTATATTCTATTATCACAACCGAATGGTGGGCCAACAGGGACTCGAACCCCGGACCGTCCGGTTATGAGCCGGATGCTCTAACCAACTGAGCTATTGGCCCTTAACACGGTTGCTCAAATATTATATATATTTTTGTATCTCTTGTCAATAGTTTATTTAATAATTTTGTTAAATTCCTTTTATTTTATATCAGCAATTTCGTCAGCAATATATTTGAAAGCAGGAGCACAGTCAATAGCACCTGAATATCCGTCATCCTTAAAAATAACAACAGTATATGTTGTATCTTTGTGAGTAAAATATCCACAAAACCAAGTGTGAGTAATTTCACGGTTATCTTCATACCAACCGCTTTGTGCTGTTGCTGTTTTACCGTGATTTTCAGTTTTTTCTGAGTTTGCCAATTTACCATTGCCCGATTTAACAACATTTCCTAAAATAGAATTCAATGATGTTACCGTGCTTTTATTAAGAATTCGATAATTTTGTGGTAATTCAACCTTTTGAATTGTTTTGCCGTTTTCATCAATTATTCCTTTCATCAGAGTAGGTGGTCGATAATATCCACCATTAGCAAAGCAGGAATATGCTACAGCCATCTGCAAAGGACTTGAAAGAAGGTTTCCCTGACCAAATGAAAGATTTGCAAGTGCCTGGGTAGAATTTATTGATTCAATTGATGGTAATATTCCTGATTGTGCATAAAAATTATCAGCAATTTCAATACTTTTCCCAAAACCAAAATCACTGCACAAAGAAATCAACTTTTCCTTACCGATTTTTTGTCCCAATGCAATAAAATATGTGTTACAGGACTCTTCCATAGCAGAGTTCATATCGACAACACCATGAGCCTTGTTATTACTGCACCTAAATGTTGTACCGTTTATTGTGATACTTCCTGTACAATTATGAGTAAGATTAATGTTGTTTTCCAATGCGCAGGAAGCAACAATAGGTTTAAAAACAGAACCAATGCTGTATGGTGTAAGGCTTCTGTTTATAAAAGGCGAATTGTTGTTGTTTAATGAAGATGAAATGTCGTTAGGATTAAATGTCGGTACAGATGCAGTTGCAAGTATTTCATTTGTGTATGAATTAAGGACTATAACAGCACCTTTATTTATGCCTGTTTTATTAAGTGAGTCTTCTGCGATTTTTTGTATATCAAGGTCAATGGTAAGCTGAATTCCGGCAGGGGACAAATAATTTTCACTTTTAAAATTAATACCTTCACCTGTGAGAATATTACCCAATGCATCTATATTCCAAAATGCTTTCAATGTGCCGTTGTTACGGGATAAATAGCTTTCATAAGCATTTTCAAGTCCCATAGCACCTTGACCATTTTCATCAAGATGACCTATAAGGTGAACACAAGGCTGATTAGCTGAATAACGAGTAACACAATCAACAGATTTAATGTGTTTTTCATAAAAGGTTTCAGGAATATGAAGAATACTCACTTTTCCGTTCTTTGAGTTTTCATAAAACGATTGTGTTTGTTCGTCACTAATAAAATTTTTGATTGTATTCAATGCTTTTTCAGTCGGTAAAGCAACAGTTACAGTCTTTGTGGTACTATTCACAATTTTTTTCATATTTCTGTCGTAAATCATTCCTCGTGATTGAGAAATGTCGATACTTCTTGTGTTTCTGTTTATGGAACTTTCACGAATACCTATGTTAGAAAAAATAATTCCAAGATTTGTTATTAAAATACCAAATACAATAATAAGAAGGAAAAATGCTGTTCCAATTCTTTTGTACATAAAAAATCACCTGTGTAAAGTGTTGACACAGGTGATTAAAATAATAACAATTTATGCTTTTTTCTTTTTTAGTTTTTCGATTAAATCAAATTCAGCAATCTTTGTGTTTTTCATAATTGCAGTCATTATCATATAACCCATAATACCTGCAAAAGTACCAACAAGAACACCGCCGAGAACGTCTGTTACATAATGAACCATAAGGTAAATTCTTGAAAGACCGACAAGAGCAGAGAATACAGGGAATACCCAGCTGTATTTCTTGTTAAGTACAAGGAAAAGAGCAACACCGATTTCAAATGCAGCTGTTGTGTGGCCGGATGGGAATGACTTGTCACTTTCAATATGTTTACCTGCAATCTCATACCAGTGCATAAAGAGTGGGTTGTCCGCATAGTAAACATAAGGACGAGGACGAGCAAATAATGGCTTCATAACAAGGTTTGTAAGAAGTGTGCCTACAAGGACTGCAAAAAGTACTGCCATACCGAATTTGCGTGTTTTCTTAAAGAAACTTAATACAAGACCTAAAACAGCCATTGGTATAACAAATTCAGAACCACCAAAGAAAGTGATGAATTCAGCAACAATGTTCATTGTAGCACTTTGAATCTGTTCACCGAAGAAAGTGAATACACTCATATCAAATGAGTCAAAAATTGAAAAATCCATTTTTCATTCTCCCTTATTAATTTTATATGTTTTTTATGTAAAGAGTAACAGATGGAAAATTACTTTTTCCAATTGATTTGTAAATCATCAATAGGGTTACCTTGATTTGTAGGATACCATTTGTTGCCAAGAATAAGATTTGTTTCAGCATTATTAATATTAACTGTTAAAAGATTTGTACAGTTATAAAAAGCATACTCATCAATCTGTTTAACTGTAGCAGGAATATCTAACTCTCTAAGTCCGTAACAATATGAGAAAGCATCCTTACCAATGAATTCAAGGGACTGTGGAAGCTTGATTTCATCGATTTTTTCGCAACGGAAGAATGTTTTTTCTTCAATTCGTTTAACAGAATCAGGAATGTTGATTTCAGCAAGATATCCGCACTTGTAAAATGCTTTTGAACGAATTATTTCAACACCGTCAGGAATGGTGTATTTTGAAATTTTGATGTTGTTACCGTTTTCATCTTTGGTATCAGTCAAATCCTTCGCAATAGGGTAGAAGAGGAGAGTCTTCATATCCTTTGTGTAAATTACACCATCAACATCACATAAATGTTTATTATCGTCATCAACATCGTATGATATAATGTGTTGGTTATTTTCAAGTGCCCACACACCGATTTCCTTTACATTTTTACCTATAATGAATTCTGTTACATATTCAAGGTTTGTTGCAGCAAAATCAGCAATTGTAGTAACAGGGACACCATCATACTCGTCAGGTATAACAATTTTTGTTACTGTTGATTTGTTGGGAACACTTTTTACGATTGCTTCACCATTTTCAATTTCGTATTTTATGTCTGCATCGCCACCACTTAAAAGGGAAGTGACTGATTCGCAACCAGAGAAAATGAAGCAAACACAAAGAATAAGTGCAATAAGAGAAACTATTTTTTTACTCATACTGCTGTCACCTCACTTTCATTTTCTTCAATGGCTTTAACTCGTTCTTGTAGTTCCTTAACACACATATCATGCTTTTCTCGTGTAAGGTCATAGAAAATAAACGGTGCAGTCAAAAGGACAAGACCAATAACAGAACCCCATGTATAAAGGCTGAATACATTGTTAAGAATCTGTGAGTCGAAAAGTACATCCCAGTCTGATGTGAAGCCTATCATTGAAAGCATCCATGGCATAATGTATCCGATTGCAACGTTAACAGGGTTTAAGAACCAGTCGAAAACGCCTGACATTGAGTCAGCACGCTCGCCGTATTTCCATTGATGATATGTAAGAATATCAGCCTGAAGGCCTACATTAACACCATCAACAACAGGTGCTATGGTGTTTTTAAGGAACATTGCTATCATAAAGATATAAATATTTTCCATCTTAACTGCAAGGGCAATTCCAAGAACTGTAAGAATTGTAACACCACGGAACGAAATAAGAATATTTCGTTTTTGGAAGCGTTTTGTAAGGATTGGACAAAGGATATTACCAAATGTCATACCCATAACAACAATGTTTGCAGCAAGACCTGAGAACCATTCCATACGGAGTGAATATACAAACCACCAACTAAGAAGATTTCCCACAAGTCCGTGCCATTGACCGATTACATTTGAAACTTTTGTAATCCAGAAATACTTGTTTTTAAGAACATTCTTAGCACCCTTGAAAAATGTAACTTTTTCTCGTTTTTCCATAGGTGGTTCAATGATTCTTTCTTTACAGAATACAGCCAACAATGACATACAAGCACCCGAAATTGTAAATATAGGAATAAAGACTTTATATGTCTGAAGGCTCAGATATCCGCCTGTTGAGTTAATAAGCATAGGAAGAAGTGCGCCAACAACAGAAGAGAAGAAGCCTGAAATAATCGGAACAATTGAGTGAAGCTTCTGTCTTTCCTGTGAATTAGGTGTCATAAATGTAACAAGTGTATTAACACCTGTATAGTTATTATAGAAATATGACATAAGTGTAAATGCAAAATGAAGAACAATAAGCTTATTTGTATATGTCATATTCTGAACAGGAAGATAAGGAATAGCAGAAATCAGGAATGCACAAGGAATACCACAAAGAAGGATAAACGGCTTGAATCTTCCGTGCTTTTCACAGAATTTTCTACGAACAAACCAATGGAAATAGTCCCATATTGCACCTGCGACAAGCATATTACCAACAAGCTGAGGAAGACCGTTGATAACGGACTCAAACATACCTTGTGGCAGGAAATAGCATCCGATACCAACTACAAGCTTGCCTGCATAAGACAAGTGAGCAAAAACCTTCATTTTGTTTGTAAGTCTTCCGTGATTTTCATAAATCAGG